>CAMWRN010000029.1 GCA_947176675.1 uncultured Clostridia bacterium
GTCCCCAATCGGCAGAACTCCCCGCTCCAATCCCGCCACCTACACGGGACTTTTCACTGACATACGCGACCTTTTCGCAAACACAAACGACGCTAAAATGAAAGGCTACAGCAGCGGCAGATTTTCCTTCAATGTAAAGGGCGGACGCTGCGAAGCCTGCGAAGGCGACGGTATCATCAAGATCGAAATGCACTTTCTGCCGGACGTGTACGTCCCCTGCGAGGTCTGCAAGGGACAGCGCTACAACAGAGAGACCCTCGACGTTCACTACAAGGGTAAGTCCATTTACGACGTATTGGAAATGACAGTTGACGAGGGCGTTGAGTTTTTTGCAAATATTCCGAAGCTTGCACGCAAACTCCAAACATTGCAGGACGTAGGTCTGGGATACATCAAAATCGGTCAGCCGGCCACCACACTTTCGGGAGGCGAAGCCCAGCGCGTAAAACTTGCAACAGAGCTTTCCAAACGTGCCACGGGACGGACTATCTACATTCTGGACGAGCCTACCACGGGACTTCACACCGCCGACGTCCACAAGCTTATAGACGTGCTCCAGAAGCTTGTGGATACGGGCAACACAATTCTCGTTATCGAGCATAATCTTGACGTTATCAAATGCGCCGACCACATCATCGACCTTGGTCCGGAGGGCGGCGACGGAGGCGGAACCGTTGTCAAGTGCGGCACTCCCGAGGAGATAGCTTCCTGCAAGGAATCCTATACGGGCAAATACCTGAAAAAAATGCTTAAACCTAAAAAATAAACAAACAAAAACGGAGAGCAGTTTATACCGCTCTCCGTTTTAAATTTACCGTATCATTCACCGCAGTGAAAGCTGAAATAATTTCCCTGATTCTTCTTGCATATGTACATAGTCGAGTCTGCCATAGCATAAATTTTATCGAATTCCGCAGTTTTTTGATTATTAAACAGGACCGCTCCCAAGCTTACAGATATCCTGCCCTTGCCGATCTCGGGAATGTCTATCTTTTCCACCTCAGCGAAAAATCTGTTTATGCACTCCGCACCCTGCGCTTCCGTCTCAACGCCTACAGCAAATGAGGCAAACTCGTCTCCCCCCAGACGCATTGTAATATCGCTGCTTCGGAAGCTTCTTTTAAGACACTCCGCCACTGCGATAAGAGCCTTATCACCCACGGTGTGACCGTAGTTATCGTTAATTGACTTGAATTTATCAATATCAAGCAGACAGAACATACCCTTAGCACCGCTTCCGATAAGCTCCTCGATCTTGGCTTCTCCGCTGCGGCGGTTTCTTATGCCCGTGAGAACATCTGTCTCGGAAAGTATCAGCAACTCGTCCTCAAGCTTCTTTTTGTCGGTAATATCCATAAGCGAGTTTATCATGACCTTTTCACCGCTTGCAAGAACGGCTGTCCTCGCGCGGGAAATTATATAGGTCAGTTCCCCGTCCTCCTGCTCTATAGCGTACTCGTAATCATAGCTGCCGAGAGTCTCATTCATACGTATAAGTTCGTTTCTTATTTCTTCCTTTTTTTCGGAAATTATCCTGCTGAAAATATCGTTGTAAACGCCGTCGGGCTTTTCCAAACCGAAAAGCCGCAGAGCTGCGTCGTTCATCATAAGTATCTTTCCGTTTTCCGCATTTGAAGCTATAACACCGCACTTCTGGATATGAAGCATTTCGGCGTATATCTCATTCTGATTTTCCAGAGCGGCTTTCAAAGCGTGGCGGTACTCAAGCTCCAGACGCTTTTCTCTGTCAATGTACTGAACGGCATAAATAACATGTATCAAACTATTGTCATCATCGCGGCTCACAACGATAAAATTCGCTCTGCACCAATGTCCGTCCGAAGAAAGAAATTCATAGCTTATAACATTTGTGTCAGCCATACGCTCGTTCAGAGTGGAAAAGTCCACAAAACTTAACAAGTCCGGACGAAACTCCTTGTCCGCAAATTCGGACATAGCCGTTTTCATCTGCTCAGCCGCGTGCTCGGGCCGGCTCAGCAGTCTCCTTACGGTTCTGTTGCTGCTCAGTTCCCTGTGAGTGTCTTCTGGAATATTCAGCAGGTGCATTGAAATGTATATTTTTGAAATGGACTTGATTATACGCTCCTCAACGGTCTCTCTTTTGCATATATCGTTAACCACAAACGCAGAAGCAGACTGCATAAGCAGCAGCGTATCGGTATTCTCCCGCGGATTATCCACGCCGATAAATCCCACAAGATTTCCGTTCAGCGTGAGAGGAGCAGCCATAAGGCAATCTATGCCCTGCAAAGCAAGTATCCTGTATTCTTCGGAATCCTCAGACACCTCATCGCCGAGAGACGTTATATAGAACTCACCCTTTTCCTCAAAATAGCGAACCCAACGGTCGATAGCCTTAATCTCCACATTGGCAAGAAGCTCGATAGCAGGTTCAACGCCCTCTTTGCACCATTCGTAGGTGTTGTGCATCATCACCATGTCGTCATCAAACTCAAATATGTATCCCCTGTCCGCCTTGTAAAAATCCGCGATTATTGAGAGAAGCTCGTTTATAGCGTCGTCGATATTTTCGCTGATATGCAGGGTATGAACGCATTTTATAATAGTTGACTGTATCGCAAGATTTTTTTTCATATCAAGCTCAGCGGAATTTAATACTAAATTGTTATCCATACCGATATCCTTTCCGAATTTACTTGCCGTATGACGAAACGTGGAATCTATGTCTCCAAAAGCTTTCACGGTAATAAAAAAACATATAACACGAAAACGGCGTTAAAGACGCCGTTTTCAATTAAGATAATTTATTTTAACATATTATCCACCACTTGTCAAGCGTTGCAAAAAACATAATCAGATATGATAAAAAATTCAAGTGATTGTTTTACAGAGTTTGAATTGAGCATCAAATCTGTCTCTGCCACCTTCAACGCCAACTATATGGAACCCGCATTTATTTGTGTAAAAATAATGGTTACGGTAGGAAACAGCAGGAGTTTCCGCATACCATGTTTTAACTTTTGGATACATATGTTCCACAAAACGCCATGCAATACTGCCATATCCATTGCCGCTTAAGTCAGTGTCAATAAAAATATTTCCAAGGTATCCTGAGCCGTGTTCTTCATGGATAAATAATATGATTGCGCCTATAGGTACACCATTAAGATCAATGCGATATGATGTAGCTTCAGGATGAAATCCCCATTTCTCTAAAAAACTGCCATCATCATAACCCGGCGGACCGCCTTCAGGTTTTTGAAAAAATAGTTGTGAGTCATTATCAAAAGAACGTTTCATAATTGGGGTCAAAGATGGAATATCGTCTTTTACCATTGGCGTAAAGCATAATTGTTCAAATTCCATTGATTTTTACTCCATATGTTTTTATAAGCTTATATGATCATACTACATATTTATTAAAGATTATTGAGTCCTTTTTTCTTTATTATGGCCGCGTAATCCTTGTAGGAATAATCAAGGTCAACGTCGCCGTTTATACCGTTCACTTTTCCTGTGGCGGAATACTGCCACATTCCGTACTGACCGTCGTACAGCGAATTAAGTCTTTCCTCGTCACCCCAGCAGGCTATCCATATATCGTACTTTTTAAGCGTTTTTTCGTTTATACACGCCTTTATAAAGTTAGGAGAATTATACACCATTGCATAGTAGCCTGCGTCTTCCAGTACGTCCATGAAAGCAACGATTATAGCCGTAACCTCCTTACGGGACATTTTTTTGTAGAATTCCTCCTCGATATCCAACACTATGGGATATTCGGGACTGTAACCCCTTATCTGCTTCAGAAAATACCGAGCTTCTCTTTTAGCTTCCTCGGGAGTCGCCGCATATGTATAGTGGTAAAATCCGTAAGGAATATCGTATTTTTCACAGCCCTCAACATTTTTGTCAAGCATTTCATCGGTATGCTCGCTGCCGAAGGAACTTCTTATCATAACGAAATCTATTCCCGATACAGCTACTTTTTTCCAATTAATAGTGCCCTGCCATTTGGAGATGTCGATTCCACGCAGAATATCGTCGTACACCGTAACGTTCATCTCTGCCGTAACTCCGTTGGGAGCGGAAGCGGTAATTACCGCTGAGCCTGCACCGACGCCTGTTATTTTTCCGTCAGAGGACACCCTTGCAACGCTCGGATCACCCGAACTATAGGTCAGATCCGCGTAAAGTCCGAGAGGATAAAAGATAACGTCCGTTTTAAAGGTTTTACCCGCACGTAGCATAATAAAACCATCAGCAAATTCGACTCCCGTTACGTCGCCTTTTTCGGGTTCGGCATTTTCGTCGCCGTCAGCACCTGTTACAACAAAGTAAACGTTCTTTTTTCTGCCGCCCGATGTTTCAAGCTGAACCTTTGCCTCGCCGTATCCGACCGCCGTAACAAGACCGTCCTGATCAACCTTTACAATGCTTTTGTTGAAGTTCCTGTATGTAACATAATCGTCCGATTTCAGAGGAGTAAACGCATACTTGATCTGAAAAGTACCGCCTATTTTAATCTGGTTGGTCTGCTTTACTTTAAGACGGATACTTCTGGCAGGAAGAGTTACCTCGTGATAATCGTCCCCAAAGCCGCCTGCAACGGCGTTGTCGTCTTCAACGGGAGGGATATCCTCAGAATAATCTCCGTAGTCCTCACTGTCCGTATCTCCGCTGCTGTCACTGTCAGTGTCGCCGTCAAGGCTTTCACCGTCCCATGTCAGCTCCGAATCATCGGACATAACGGTATCCACATCTTCAAGTTCTTCGGCAAAAACAGTAAGCCCCGCTGAACCCAACACCATACAAGCCGAAAGAGCCGCGCCGATAAACCGTCCGAATAATTTTTTTTTCACTTTATCAGTCTCCTTCTTTGCAATTGTTCTGCGGCGTTAACGCCGTGAGAAAAAACAGTATATATTTATTCTATAATAATACAATCGCAATGTCAAGCATTTTGTCATATTTCCGCGAAAAATAAGCTCAAACGCCGACCGGTAAGGTCATCTGTTTTCATCAAGATAATTCTGAACACGGTTCCGGATAACAGCCGCGGCTTCCTCCGCGGATTTCTTTCCGTCGAAATATGCTGACGCTTCATCGTTGATAATGCTGTTTATCTGTTGATCGTAACGTCTGATATTTTCAACGCTGTTTATGAAGTCGGTGACCTTTTTATTGTCGCTGTCGGTATTTACGCCGATGCTTACCGTGTAGCTGCCGTTCCACTGAGTTTTTTCGTAGTACACCCTTATGCCGTCGTCGTTTTCATAGTAGGGTCTTTCCATAGCTTTTCGGGCAAGCTCTTCAAAAACCGATTTTTTTATGGGGAACTGTCCGCTTTCTTCTTCGCTGTCCTCTGCCGTGTATCGGCGCTGATATTCGTCGGAAAGCAGATATTTCACAAATTCCCACGCGCCGTCAGGCTCGGAAGCCTTTGAGGTGACGGCTATTTCCGTTCTGAGATCGAACACCGCCCCGTTTCCCGCCGCTCCGGGATATCCCTTGAAGGTTACTGAATTTGCAAAGCACAGCTTTTCAAGCTCCCGTATGCTGCCGAAGCTGCGAAGATGATAAACAATAAGCAGTACCCCGCCGTCGCGGCACGCCTTATAGTAATCGTTCCAGTAATTGCTACTGTTTGCGTATAGCTGCTCGCGGTCCACCTCTTTTGGAAAGCGATTTGAAAATTCCATAAGCTTTATAAACTCATCGGAATCAAAGCTGCACTCGCCTGTTTCCCTGTTAATAAAATTTTCGTAGCAGCCATTTACTGCCGCCGAGAAAAATTCGGCTTGGGTAAGGCTCAGCTTATGTTCATCTCCGATAATATACTTATCGGGATTAGCGTCGGCAAGCTGAATGAATTCATCGACCGTCCAGCCGGGAGTACTGCCTACCAAAGAGGTCTTTCCCACAAGCGTCGTTACGCTAAATCCGGGGACAAGCTCGTAAAGACCGCCGTTTGTCTCATACGCTTTCAGCACCGATTCAAGACAGTCGGAGCGGTCTATTGTCTCGTCCTTGTCCATAAACTCGTAAAGGTCAGCAAGAAGTCCCTTGGAAATATAGCTGTCAACAGGCATACTCGGACTCAGCAAGATCAAGTCGGGAAGCTTTCCCGCAATAATGTCATTGTTGAAGCGTGTAAGCGGGTCGTCGGGGTATTCTTTTGAGTACTCGGTGACCTCCACCTGATACTCGGAGCTTGCTCTGTTGAAGTCAACCACAGCCTTTTCAAACTCGCTGTCCGTGTATAAGGAGTACATTGTAACGGTTTTCTTCCCGTCTGCTGTCTTTCCCGCAGCTTCCGAGACCTGCTCCACCCTGCCTTTACCGCAGGAGGAAACCGTAAGGCACAGCGCAGTGGCAATCAACGCCGCAAATATTTTTTTGAAGCTTTTGAACCGCATAAAATTTTTCCTTTCCAACATACCGAATCGCGTCAAAGTCTGCACTTGAAATCCTCATAGCCAAAGCTTTTGACGGTTTTGCACTTTCCGTCCTCCGCACACCAAACTATTGCGGGCAGGGGCATACCGTTGAAAGTGTTGTTTTTTACCATGGAATATATCGCCATATCGCAGAAAACCAGTCTGTCTCCGATCTTAAGCGGCTCGTCAAAGGAATAGTCTCCGATAATATCCCCCGCAAGGCAGGTGGGACCGCCCAAACGGCAGGTGTACGGCTTTTCATCGGGAGATCCTGCACCGATAATGTTGGGACGGTACGGCATTTCCAGCACGTCGGGCATATGGCAAGCCGCCGAAGTGTCCAAAATCGCAAGTTCCATGCCGTTTTTCAGCGTATCCAGAACCTCCGTAACCAAAAATCCCGCATTCAAAGCAACCGCCTCTCCCGGTTCAAGATAGACCTGTACGCCGTATTTTTTCTGCACTCTGTCAATAATTGCCACAAGCTTTTCCACGTCGTAATCATCACGGGTGATATGGTGTCCGCCGCCGAAGTTTAACCACTTCAAGCCGTAAAGATACTTACCGAACTTTTCCTCAACAGCAGAAACGGTACGCTCCAGAACGTCCGCACCCTGCTCGCACATTGTATGGAAATGCAAGCCGCTTATTCCATCGGGGAGAGTGTCGGGGAACTCCGCAAGAACCGTTCCCAAACGGGAGTTTTTGAAGCAGGGATTGTAAATATCAGTTTCTATCTCCGAGTATTCGGGGTTCATTCTGATACCGACTTCAATGTACCGACCGCTTGCCTTGACATCAGGGTAAAATTTCTCGTACTGTGCAAAGCTGTTGAAAACAATGTGGTCGGCAACGGAAATAATTTCCTCAAATTCACTTTTTTTGTAAGCAGGCGAGTAAACGTGTACCTCCCGATTTGGCATCTCCTCACGACCGAGACGCGCCTCAAACAAGCCGCTTGCGGTAGTTCCTGCAAGATATTTGCCAATAAGCGGGTATGTGCTGTACATGGAAAAAGCTTTTTGCGCAAGCAGAATTTTGCAGCCCGTTCTATCCTGCACAGACTTCAAAATCTCCAGATTTTTCCTTAGCAAAGCCTCGTCCACAACATAGTAGGGTGTGGGCAGATTTGATATGTCAAAATTTAACATTTAAATTCTCCTTAGAAATATTTTTGCGGTAAATACGGCTGTCACCGCCGTAAATGTCAACGCGGCTTTCGATATAGGAAAAACCGTATTTTTCGTACAGCCCCACATGGTCGGTGCAGACAAATATGGTGGGTACGCCGTTTTCCGCGGCGATCTCCTCACAGCGGAGGATAAGCCTGCCGACATACCTGTGTCCCCTATATTCGGGAAATGTGTATACAAAACCTATCCAAGGGGACAGCGAATTATCGTCAATGCAGTCACGCTGTGCGAACGTCAGAAAGGAAACCAGACTGTCCCCCTCGGTGAGAAGCAGCAACGTCCCCTCACCGAGGTTCTCGTGAAAGGAATTTTCCTCGATAAACCGCACAAGAGTGGGTATCGCTCTCCAATCTCCCTTTTTGATTTCCGCAAGCCAGTAGTTTTGGTTGTCCGACTTGAAATAGTCAATTATTTCCATAGCATTACTCCTTATCAACAATTTCGATATTTTTAAGCTGTCCCTCTAAATTGGCTTTAACGCCGTCGCGGTACTCCTGTCGCAGAGCCGCCTGCTCGGATTTTTCTGCCTCTGTAAGTCCCTCCGCCGTGCGGGATTTTCTCGCCAGCTCATTTATCCTATCAATTTTTTCCTTAGTCATTTCGGTACTCCTTTTCTAATTTTTGTAAATATTCGTCCGCCTCTTGCCTTGATTTAAAAATTATAACATTTTTGTCACTATAGTTATCCAGCATTCGGTATATTTCGGGCAGTTTTTCCTTGGGAAAATCAACTATCCACTGCCTGAATTCCTCGTCAAGTTCGTTCTCGACCCAAGGCATATCCTCACGCTTTTTGCCGACTCTTGACGCTGCTCCCGCCAGACAAACGTCCAGGGGAAAGTCAAGTAAAAAAACAGTGTCACATTTTTCCATCCGCGTTTCAATGGTTCGCTGATAGTTGCCGTCGATTATCCACTTGTCGGTACGTAAAATTTCGTCCAGCCGACTGTCAAATTCTTCCCTTGTGACAGTAGTCCTATCGGGTTTGTGATTGATCATGTCAAGATGATAAAGCGGCAGTCCCGTTATGTCCCGCAAACGGCGCGAAAACGTACTTTTTCCCGCCCCGGGGCTGCCTATTACAATAATTTTTTTAAACACAACCGCCAACAATTTCGATATTTTTAAGCTGTCCCTCTAAATTGGCTTTAACGCCGTCGCGGTACTCCTGTCGCAGAGCCGCCTGCTCGGATTTTTCTGCCTCTGTAAGTCCCTCCGCCGTGCGGGATTTTCTCGCCAGCTCATTTATCCTATCAATTTTTTCCTTAGTCATTTCGGTACTCCTTTTCTAATTTTTGTAAATATTCGTCCGCCTCTTGCCTTGATTTAAAAATTATAACATTTTTGTCACTATAGTTATCCAGCATTCGGTATATTTCGGGCAGTTTTTCCTTGGGAAAATCAACTATCCACTGCCTGAATTCCTCGTCAAGTTCGTTCTCGACCCAAGGCATATCCTCACGCTTTTTGCCGACTCTTGACGCTGCTCCCGCCAGACAAACGTCCAGGGGAAAGTCAAGTAAAAAAACAGTGTCACATTTTTCCATCCGCGTTTCAATGGTTCGCTGATAGTTGCCGTCGATTATCCACTTGTCGGTACGTAAAATTTCGTCCAGCCGACTGTCAAATTCTTCCCTTGTGACAGTAGTCCTATCGGGTTTGTGATTGATCATGTCAAGATGATAAAGCGGCAGTCCCGTTATGTCCCGCAAACGGCGCGAAAACGTACTTTTTCCCGCCCCGGGGCTGCCTATTACAATAATTTTTTTAAACACAACCGCCAACCTCATTCTGTAAAACTAAGGGCGGGAGCAAAACATCTTAATGCAGATGTTTGACCCGCCCTATCCAAATATTTCAAAAGATATTATTTACTGATAAGTTCCAGCGTATCTCTTGCAATAAGAAGCTCCTCGTTGGTGGGAACTACCCAAACCTCAACCTTAGAGTCCGCCGTAGATATCTTTTTCAGCTCGCCGTGGATAGTCTTATTCAGCTCGTTGTCAATTTTGATACCGAAGAAATCCATGTCAGCGCAAACGCCCTCGCGGACTTCGGAAGCGTTCTCACCGATACCGCCAGTGAACAGAACAGCATCAAGACCGTTCATAGCAGCAGCGTAAGAGCCAATATACTTCTTTATCTCGTACTGGAGCATTTCGGAAACCAGTTTAGCCCTCTTATCGCCGTGAGCCGCAGCGCCGGAAATGTCACGGTTATCGGAGGAAACGCCCGATACGCCCAAAAATCCTGACTTCTTGTTCATATATTCGCTCATTTCCTTTGTGGTAAATCCATGCTTTTCAGCAACAAAGGTTACAGCGGAGGGGTCGACGCTTCCCGTTCTTGTACCCATTACAACGCCGTCAAGAGGAGTAAATCCCATTGATGTGTCGATAGACTTTCCGCCCTGTACCGCAGTTATGGAGGAACCGTTGCCAAGGTGGCAGGAAACTATCTTCAGATCCTTGATGTCTTTGCCCATTGCTTCTGCAAGAGCTGCGGAAACGAACCTGTGGGACGTGCCGTGGAAACCGTATTTTCTTACATGGTACTTCTCATAATCCTCGTAGGGAAGTCCGTACATAAAAGCCTTTTCGGGCATTGTCTGGTGAAAAGCGGTATCGAAAACAACGACCTGCGGAACATTTTCAGGAAGAACCTTTTTACACGCCCAAAGCGCAAGAGCGTGAGGGTGGTTATGTACGGGAGCAAGATCCTGCAAATCGTCTATCTGCTGGATTACCTCGTCTGTAACAAGTGTGGTCTTGTCGAACACCTCTGCGCCCTGTACGATTCTGTGGCCCACAGCTGAAATCTCGTCCATGGATTTGATAACAGAAGCGTCTCCCGTTGTGAGCACCTCAACCAGCTTTTCAAAGGCCTCAGTGTGAGTGGGAAAATCGCAGTCTGCGTCAACGGTTCTGCCGTCGAAAGTCTTGTGGGCAATGTGACCGCCGATACCTATTCTGTCACAGTTACCTTTAGCGATAACGCTTTCATCGTCCATATTGAGAAGCTGATACTTGAGAGAAGAACTTCCCGCGTTTACTACAAGAATTAACATAAAATTTCAGACCTTTCTTTTTTTATTCAAAAAATTCCGAAAACATTATACCACTTTCAACAGAAAAAATCAAGCATTTCAACATATTTTTTACAGTCCGGACTAAGTGTGTAAAAAAAGTTAACCGAAGTTTTACTCATTTTTAATAAACCGTTTACCGTCCGAACATAATAAAGGTACTTGCCAAATCCAATAATATATGGTATACTAAGTAATGAATATTGCTAAAACGCAAAGCGGAGGTATACAAATCAGATGAAAACATACGGAATTATATGCGAATATAACCCTTTCCACAATGGACATATTTATCAGATCGAGGAGACCCGCAAGCAAGGCGCGACCCATATCGTCGCTATTATGAGCGGCAACTACGTCCAAAGGGGCGACGTTGCCATGATGGATAAATTCGCTCGTGCAAAGACTGCCGTAAGCAACGGCGTAGACTTGGTCATCGAGCTGCCCGTGGTGTATTCCCTTGCAAGCGCAAACTTTTTCGCAAGGGCGGGAGTTATGATGCTCGGCGCACTTGGCTGTGTGGACGGCATCTCTTTCGGCAGCGAATGCGGAGACATCGAGCTTCTCAAAAATGCGGCAATGGCATCAATAAACGCGTCTAAGCCCGAAAAGATCAAGCCCTTGGTGGAGCAGGGAATGTCCTTCCCACAGGCTGTACAGCAGGCTATCGCACTGGAGTACGGTCCTATCATAGCTTCGGTATTCGACTCTCCCAACAACACCCTTGCAGTGGAGTACCTGAAAGCAATAAAGCTGCTTAATCTTGAGTTTGAGACCTATACAGTAAAGCGCAAGGGTGCGGAGCACGACAGTCCCGACTCGTCGGAGGGCATTGCAAGCGCAAGCCTTATCCGCAGCATGATCGAGGACGGAGAGGATATAAGTCCCTACGTTCCCAAGGAAACTGCCGAGCTTGCCAAAGAGTATGAGGAAAAAGAACTGCTGGCATATTTTGACAATCTCGAAAGAGAGCTGCTTTATGTACTGCGTTCAATGATACCGCCCGCAATAGCGGAATGTCCCGACGTTGACCCCGGTCTGGCAAATTTCATTTTCCGCGCAGGAATAGACGCGAAATCACTTGACGAATTCCTTGATATAGTAGGTACGAAAAGGTATACTCTCGCTAAGATAAGAAGAGTCCTGCTCAACCTTTATATAGGCACAAAAGCCTCCGATCTTATGATAATGCCCCCTTATGGAAGAATACTTGCGTTCAACGAAAAGGGCAGCGAGATACTGAAAGCCGCCAAGGAAAAGGCTGAGGACAACAAGCTTGCCATTCCTTTCGATACGTCGCTTAAAGATATCATAGAACTTAAGCGTCCCCCCATAAGCAGATTTGCGGATATTTCAAACAGAGCCACAAATCTTTACGGTCTCGCTTCAAGGACTATCCGTCCCTGCGCAGAGGATTTTACCGCTAAAATCGAAATACAGAAATAATTTACAGCATTTGTAATTAGTTTACAATATTTATTCGTTTTGTAACCTTTTGACATTGTTTTCTCTCAATTCGTCATAAAATTGTAATATATTTCGTTGAAAAAGCTATTGCCAAAACAGAAAAAATATTGTATACTTGTAAGTAAGCAAAATTTATTTTTCGCAATAACTGCCTTTAAAAGGCATGAAAACCAATTTGCAAAGGAGATTTTAAAATGAAAAAGAAAACTTTAGGCAGAGTTGCCGCAGCAAGCTTGGCAGCTATGACGGCTGTTTCCGCTATGAGCATTACCGCAAGCGCCGATATCGGATATGATACCACTGGCAAAATAAACGGTACTGTTTATCAGGTAACCACAACTACAGGCGGAGGAACTGACGAGAATGGTGTTCCCGTTCGTCCTACCACCACTACTGCGTACTACATCAATCTGAGCAGTATCCCTCAGGGTTCGAGCTATACTACTGTAAATGTTACCACTGCTTTTGGCTACGGTGCAAACGTATATGTTAAAGACGGCGTAATTTCAAAGACCAATACAGCCGGCTCAACCGCACTGGTTACTACCACTGCCGGTCAGAATACAAGCACCCCCGGCTACAGCTATCAGTATGCTTCAAGCACAAACAACGTTTACCTCGGCACAAACGGAAAGTATTATCCTAACCTTTCCAGCTTGTACGCTTCCGGAACATCTCTTGCCGCAACAAAGAAACCGGATGGTCTCACTTACGGCGAGACTCTGAGTTCTTCTGCAAGCGGTCTTGTATATTTTGACAGAGACACAGGTACATTCAGTTCTGTTCCTATAGGCGATTATGTGCAGATTTTAGGCTACTCCAGCAACTACGACTACAATGACTACAACAAGCCCAGCAACTACGATACATATGACGTTTACAAAGTAGGAAACACTTATTATCCTACACTCAGCTCCGCTCTTGCCGCTGCTGCAAACAACTACAGCCTTATCACAAAGATCTATGACTACAGCAGACCGCAGACCAACTACTTCAGCAAGACCACAGGAAGATATTATGCTACATATGCGGACGCTCTCAAAGCTTCCGGAAACAGTTCATCCAATGTTTATACATTCAGCTACTATACCAATGACAACTACTATGACTATCTGTACGGCTACGGTTACGGCTACGCAGATCCTTATTACTACTACTGGCTCGACAGACAGAACAACAAAAACGATGACACAACAAGCTCCACAAGCGATTCCACAACTGCTTCCGTAGGAAACAGAAAGGGCTGGACAGCTGTTGCAAAATATCTTGGTTCTCTTAAGAACGGTTCCAGCGTTACAGTAAGTATGAACAATGAAACTTCTATTCCTTCTTCTGTAACATCTGCTATCAAAGGCAAAAACATTACCGTCAGATTTACTCTCAAGAACGGTGTTGTATTTGCTATCAACGGCAACGATATCTCCACAGCTTCTTCTATCGACATTGATACAGCTTACAATACCAATATGGTTCCCACCAAACTCGTAAAAGCAGCTTACAAGAAGAATGACGCTGTAAGCAGCGCTCAGATTACGATCAGCGGAGGTTCCTTCGGCGCTGATGCTGACGTTACAGTTAAGTTCGCTACAAAGCGTGCAGGCTGTACTGCTAAGCTTTACCGCTACAACGCTGCAAGGGAAACACTTTCTCTTGTTTCCACAGCTAAGGTTCAGAGTACCGGTAAGTGTACTTTCGGCGATGTTGACCAGGGCGGTAACTTTGTTATCACACTTTCTTAACAAAAAGCCCTTGACAAGAAGCATATTTTGTGGTATACTATATTACCGTAAGTGATTAGGTAGCACTACTGTCCGATATGTTGTGATGGGCTGCTATGCAATCATAAATATATTGGAAAGAAATGAGGTGCTGACCATGAAGCAGGGTATTCATCCCGATTACAAGGAGACTACTATTACCTGCGCTTGCGGCAACGTTATCAAGACTCGTTCCACAAAAGAGAACATCAGAGTCGAGATTTGCTCCAAGTGTCACCCGTTCTATACCGGTAAGCAGAAGCTTGTTGACACCGGCGGACGTGTAGACAGATTCAAGAAGCGTTTTGGTATGGATAAGTAATCCGTGAGCCTGCGTAAGCTTTTACGCAGGCTTGTTTTTTACTGAATACAACTTGCACATTCAGGAAAGGAGCTGTCATGTATGAGTATGAGCACCGGCGATTATTCTACTGTCAGAGACTCGGCAGAGGCTTCGTTCATCGAAAAAAAATCAGAGTTCATCGGACATATCAGGCATGTCGAAACGGAAGACGAAGCAATAGCTTTCATCAACGAGATCCGCGCATCTCACAGAAAAGCTAAACACAATGTGTACGCTTATATCATCCGCGAGGGAAACACGTCAAGGTATTCCGATGACAGCGAGCCGCAGGGTACGGCAGGTGTTCCTGTTCTGGAGGTGCTTCGTAAAGAAGGTTTAACAGACGTTTGCTGTGTGGTAACAAGATATTTCGGAGGTATACTTCTCGGCGGAGGAGGTCTTGTGCGCGCCTATTCTCACAGCGCCAAAATTGCCGCGGAAGCCGCGGAACGGCTTGTTATGTGCCTTTGCCGTCCGGTAACAGTAACAGCAGACTATAATCTGTACGGAAAGATCAGCTATGCGCTTCCTGAATTTGAAGTAAAAATTTTAGACACTGATTATGCGGAAAATGTCACTGTCAAAATGCTTGTTAAAAAGGATTTTATTCGACCGCTCATTGAAAAGCTGACGGATATTACCAACGGCAATGTATTGATTGTACAAGGTGATGAATATTACGATAATTTTGCATAGTTTTTTGTGAAGTAATACAAAGTTTATATTAAAAAGAGGTTTTTTTTTCACGAAAATTGTATATATAAGTAGTATATAAT
>CAMWRN010000030.1 GCA_947176675.1 uncultured Clostridia bacterium
CCCTACTTATAGACCTTGCGGAAAATCCCACAAAAAATCTGACGAAATACGAGGAGGAAAAAGCTGCGGAATTTCTGAAAAACGGTCTGCTTGAAAAGCAGGGGGACAGATTTATCGTACAACTGCCGATTTTCAGCAGGGCAGTTCATAATGATATGTTCGCCATTGTAAAATCGGAAATAGAAGAGCTTGCCCGAGAGTATGCGGACATTATCGGCGAGGGCGTTGAAAAGCGGCTCATGCCTTATGTCCGCAGAGATATGATAAGCAATTTTCTGCACTGGGATATGCGAATGTTTTTCAAAATTCTCGGCTGTCTTTTCTGGTACGGCTGGGATAAGCATCTTGCTTTGCCCGAGGATTACAGCCGTTCGGCGGCGGGATTATCCCTTATAAAATAAAATTAAAGAGGACAGGGACGGTTCACCGTTCCGTCCTATTTTTTGCGGTTGTCTTATTAAAATGCAATAAAATCCCACAGGGAGTTTCTTATGGAATTGTTCAACAGTATCAGGTACGGCAAATAACAATAGAACACGGCGTTTTGTAAACGTCAGCATAAAACGGTCGGAAGGTATTTTTCCATGGGAATGAAAATCGGTACGCGCACAGTACGGAGATACTTCAGCGGATGCAAAAGTATCTCCGTCCCCAAATCCGCCTGTAACGATTCTGCAAAAACGTGGGATACGAACACGTGCATATTCAGAAAAACTGTTTAACTAAGGATAAATTTGTAAAATGAAGCTCAAAAAAATTATGAAAGAGTAAACTTTGGTCGTTTGGGGTTGAAATTCATGGAAAAAACGGATATAATAGTATTGATTGCTTGAATTTTATTTGACTTCGATACTATATCAAGCTCTTGTTTTGTGCAATGTGCTGTAAATTGGATTTGCTTAAAAATATTTTTTGTGCATACATCCAAATCGAAATCGGCAGTGCAACAAAACGGAGCTTTTTTGTCACTACTTATATGACAGGTCTTTTAAAGGAAGATTCGCTGTTATGGTATCGCTGTCAAAACCGTATAGAAAAACAAAACGGTCGAGAGGTGATAGTACAGAATGAATACCGATTTCTCCCAATGCGTCCTCAGGGCGCGGGACGGCGACGCGGATGCATTCGCCGAGCTGTATTCCTTGGTCTACAAGGACTTATACCGAATCGCTTTCGTAAACCTGAAAAATCAGCACGACGCTTCCGATGTGGTTAGTGACACAGTTCTGGAAGCCTATTCCTCCATCAAAAAATTGAGAGATGAAAAAGCGTTCAAAGCCTGGATAATCAAGATCCTTACTGTAAAGATAAAAAAGAAACAGAAGGAATATATAAAGAACAGAGATTGCCGGGAAGAGCTTGACGTACTCGAAAGTGTAGAACAAGAGAGATCCGAAGAGATAAATTACGGCGGATTGGAAATAATGGAGGAGTTCAGGCGGCTGAACGAGGATGAAAGGCTTGTTTTATCGTTAAGCATTGTTTCAGGCTATACCAGCGATGAGATCGCCAAGGCTACGGGGTTATCTGCAAACACTGTACGCTCAAAGGCTGCGCGGGCTAAGATCAAACTGAAAAAAATGCTGTCGGAACGTTAGAAGAAAGGAGGTCGGAATTATGAAGTTTGAAGAGAGATTGAGCGAGATACTTAACGAGGTAGAGGTTCCCGATGAACTCATGCCTCATAATATCGCCGATATGCTCCGTGAAAGGAGCGAGAAGTCCGTATCCGTAAGGGCAACAAAGAAAACGGTTTCCAAAGATTCTGCAAAACGTCGTACTATTATTATAAGGACTTCCGCGGCGATCGCTGCCTGCGCCGTTTTTGCGGTCGGTATGCTTGCATACGGCGGCGAAAGAGAATCCCAGAAGCAGCTTGAAGCTCCTATCGCGTATGAAGCTACACCGCCTATTTCCCCCGAGGATTACGACGCTCTGTATAACATCTATACGGGCATCACTCTTAACGGCGGGAATGTCCGCGACTCCGAAAGGACTATTGACGACGATGCAAACAACGTTTCCCCCGACGATCAGACCGATAACCGGGTAAACGACTTTACCGATTGGAAAGACCCGAACGTCTCGGAAGCCGACATTGTAAAGATCAACGGAAACTTTATGTACTGCCTTAAAGGAAGTACGCTTTGTATAATTTCTCTCGAAACGATGGAGGTCGTTTCGGAGATCGAAAGCTCGCTTGAACCGCCCGTTGAGATCTATATAGAGGGCGACAAACTTATTCTTATTTCAAAAGAAAAAGAGGAACTTTATGTCATTGACAACGGAATACCAAAGACTGATATAAGCTCCTCGGACGCCGAAGATTCTGCAACCGCTCCCGTTGTTCCAGCACAGGACGCGGACACCCAACAACAGGCTGACAAAAATTCCGAACCCACCGAAAAAACAGTTTCGGACGATGAAACAAGTGCCTCCGCCTACGGAGGAGACGCTTACGGCGAAGACGGGAAGTCTGCAATTCCCGAAAAAGCTTCAGCCGTAAGCCGCACGAATGCGGTGGTCGATATCTATAACATAAGCGACCCTGCAAACCCCACTCACACCACTGCCTATAAACAGAACGGCAGTTACGTTTCATCAAAAATTGCCGACGGAGTGCTTTATTTGGTAACGGCTTATTCCGATTACCGGATAAAGCCTCTTGACACCATGGAGGATCTTGACAGCTTTGTTCCCGCATACTATCTGAACGGGGAAAAGCGTTACCTTGCTGCCGAAGATATAATAATCCCCGGCGGCGCGGCAAGTACCGACTACACCGTTGTTTCCGCAATAAATACAAACTCTGCGGACGTTACAGCATCGGTAAAAGCGGTTCTCGGTTCAAGCAATAACGCCTACTGCTCGGCTGACACGCTGTATGTTGTGGGCGAAGGCAAAACCACCAGAGAATACAGTATTATCTCTTCCTTCGGTCTTTCTGACGGAGGAATAACTTATCGCTCAAGCGGTTCGATCGACGGCAAAATCCTCGGTCACCAGAGTATGAACGAATACGATGGACTTTTTAGGATAGCCGCGGAAATAACCGATGAGGACGGACGAAGCTCAGTTTCGGTTTACGTTCTTGACAAGTCTCTCACCGTTGTGAACAGCGCGGGACAGCTTTTCCCCAACGGTAATGCTTCTGCGGTACGGTTTGAGAGAAATTACGCAAGGATCATTGACGGGGAAAGCGGCGAATCGGTAATCGTTCTCGACCTTTCAACAACTCCGCCAACTCTTGCGCAGTCCCTTATGGGAAATTCTGCATACCTTTACGGCTGCTCCGATGATATGCTTCTGGGCGTGGGAAAATCGCAGGACGGCGGACTTACCCTTACAATGTACAATTCTGAAACAGGTCTTGCTCTTAACGGAACTGTTTTCGGAGGAGAAAACGACGAAACATTTTCAAATGCTCTCACGGACAGACGAGCTGTTTTGGTTGACAAAGAAAATAAACTTATCGGCGTTCCCGCATACAGCCACAATGAATTCGGTACAAAAAACAGCTACTACGTTTTCAACTACGATGAAAACGGAAACTTCACTCAAAAGGGTGTTATCGAATATTTGGACGTTGACGACAGTATGGCTTTTAGGCGCGGCTCGATAAGCGGCGATATACTTTATGTTATCAGCAACGGAAGAATAATTTCCGCAAGACTGAGCGATCTGAAGATAATCGGTACATATGAATATTAAAAAACGGCAGAATTCCTATAAAGGATATCCTGTCGTTTTTTATTTTTATAAGTTCTGACAAAGTGTTATGACAAGCACGTCGTCCACTGACGGATTTTTCACAAAGAAATCTGTGGTTTCCACTGGACGGTAAACTCCATCATCTCCGATCTGACGGGTGACTATCTTGACAAACTTTTCTCCACGCTCGTAGGCGGCAAGAAGATTAGCACGTGAGAATGTGGTACTGAAAAGCTCTCTGTCGTCAGGGTGCATGGTGGACGTGCCGTGAACGATAAGCTCGTCAAACACGCCAGTAGACGGACAGGTCCTTGCGGAAAAATTTTCATACGCCATCATATAGAAGCTGTTGCGGGTAAGATTTGCCATTATCACAAGGGGATACTTGGTAAATACCGCTTCCATAAGCAGGCTGGTCACGCTTGCAGGAGCCTGAGAAACGAGAATATCTTCGCTTTCCTCGTTCAGAACTCGCTGTGAACAGGCTTCACCGAAAGCGTCCTCGGGCATTGGCTTTGCAAATAAAAATCCCTGAATTATCTGACAGCCGCAGGTGCGGAGGAATCCAAGCTGCTCTCTTGTTTCAACGCCCTCGGCGATAGTGGTGAACTTCAGACGGTGAGCAAAATCAAATATGCTTTCGAGAACGATTCGCTCTTTTTCGTTTTCACAGTTGCCGCTTAAAAGGGAGCGGTCAATTTTAAGCACGTTTGCGGAAATATCCTTTACAAGGCTGAGAGAAGAAAACCCGCTGCCGAAATCATCGATAGCTACGTTGAAGCTTTCTTTTCTGATAGCGTCCACAAAGGATACGATGTCGTATGCGCCGTCCATCATTGCAGACTCGGTTATCTCGACTTCAATCAGATTTCTTGGGATACCGTAACTGTCAACGGTACGGCAAAGCTTTTCAAGAAAACCGGTCTCGCCGATATGCCGCCTTGAAAAGTTCACGGCAATGGGAACATACCTATACCCGTTATCAATGCGATCTTTCAGAAAACGGCAGACCTGTTCAAGTACATTCCAGTCGATCTCCATGATAAGATCGGTCTCCTCGGCGGCGGGAATAAAGCTTCCCGGCAGAGCAATACTTCCGTCGGCAAGTCTGCGGCGGACAAGGGCTTCTGCACTGACAAGCTTGTTTGTTACTGCGTCATATTGAGGCTGATAGTAAACGATCAGCTCATTGTTTCTGACGGCTTTTTCGGCTTCGCTGAGCGGCGGGGCAGTTACCATAGCAATACGCCTCCTGATATTATTAAGTTACTGAGAATTATATCACATTCCATGAAAAAAATCAACGCTTTTATAATAATTGTGGAAATCCAAAAGCAATATATCATACAATTGAAACTATTTAAAATACAGAAAATTTGGCATAAATTTTGTTGATTTTTTTTTGTATTCGTGATACAATAACACTATGTGACTTATGCGATAAAAAAACATAAGAGGTGCTGACTTTGGTATTTTCCGACCTGCTTTTTATATACATGTTTCTGCCGCTGTGTTTGGTGCTGTACTATATTTTTCCGAACACAACATACAGAAACGGTATACTGATAATATTCTCTCTGGTATTTTATTCCTTCGGAGAGCCTATATGGGTGCTTCTGCTCATAGGAAGCGCCCTTGTGGACTATCTTAACGGTCTGTTTATAGACAAATACAAAAGACGCCGAAGCCGTATCGCCGTACTTGGAGTGGTCATGTCTTTGATAATAAATCTTGGCGTGCTCGTTCTTTTCAAATACAGCGGCTTCATTATGGAGAACATCAATGCGCTGACGGGACTTTCTCTTCCCGTGCGGCATTTTACGCTGCCTATCGGTATTTCCTTTTATACGTTCCAGACCATTTCCTATACCGTGGACGTTTACTGCGGCAGAGCAAGAGTGCAGCGGAATTTCCTTAATTTCCTGCTGTATGTTTCACTGTTCTTCCAGCTTGTGGCAGGACCCATCGTCCGCTACACAACAGTGGCAAGCGAGATCTCACGCAGAAGATTTTCGGTGTTCGACATGAGCAAGGGAATAGAGCGCTTTATTTTTGGACTTGGCAAAAAGGTAATAATCGCCAATTCGATGGGAAGTATTGCGGACAAGCTGCTCACCTTTGAAAACGCTCCTGTCTCAACAGCGGCGGCTTGGGCAGGGATACTGATGTTCTCGTTCCAGATCTACTACGACTTTTCGGGATACTCCGACATGGCTATCGGACTGGGTCTGATGTTTGGATTTCACTTTGACGAAAACTTCAACTATCCTTATGTTTCAAAGTCGGCCTCGGAATTCTGGCGGCGGTGGCATATCTCCCTCGGAACATTTTTCCGCGACTATGTATACATTCCCATGGGCGGAAACCGCCGTCATCAGGTGCTTAACATCGCAGTAGTGTGGTTTCTTACAGGCTTCTGGCACGGTGCAAGCTGGAACTATATTTTCTGGGGACTTTTCTGGGGCTTCCTTGTGGCGATAGAAAAGCTTTTCCTGCGAAAGGTGCTGGACAAAATACCCTCGATCTTCGGGCATCTTTACCTTTTGGCTGCCGCTGTTGCAGGCTGGCTGTTATTCTACTTTGAGGATCTTGGAAGACTTAAGCAGTGCTTTTGGGGAATGTTCGGCAAAAACGGAATTCCTCTTTCGGACGACATAACGTTGTCGCTTCTTAACGGAAGCTGCTTTATAATAATTGCGGCGGCTGTTTTCTCCTGTCCGATATACAGGATAGTAGGCGAAAAGACCGACGCGCTGGCAGCAAGATCGGCTGCTGCCTATACAGCTGCAAAAATCGGAGAAAATATCATTCTCATCGGAATACTTGCGGTAAGCTCAATCCTGCTTGTAAAGCAGAGCTATAATCCGTTCCTTTATTTCAGATACTGATTGAGGTTGATCTTATGGGATACGTCAGAATAAATCTTAAAGCGGACGCCAGAAAAAGGGCGGCGTCGATAATCACCACATCGGTCTTTTTGGCATTGTTTATCGGAATAGGGGCTGTCTCGCTGATATTGGAACGTCCCACCGTTTCGGAAACCGAAAACCGCGAGCTTGAAACCTTTCCGAAATTTTCTTTGGAAAGCTATCTGAACGGAAGCTTTACCGCTCAGCTTGACAAATATTTCACCGACACTGTTCCTTTCCGTGATACTCTCAACGAGTACGCCGCCGTACTGGAAAATGCAAAGGGTATCCCCTCTCCCCAGTTTTACGGCGTTGAGATAGTGAACCATGACCCGGAGGAAATAATCGACTCGCTTGATACCGAGTATGCGGAAATTACTACCGAGACCTCAGTTCCCGACGGACAGGAGCGTATTGCAGTTCCTGCGGAAATATCCTCCGCGTCGATATCCGAAGGATCTGCAATGCCTGTTGAAACCTCTCCGTCTGTGACCTTTAGTTCCTCTGAGGCTTCGGGAACGGAAACCTCGCAGAGCGGTGCAGGATCAGCCGATGAAGAATTTGTTGGCGACATTACCGATTTTCTTAACAACGGAATTATTGTAAACGGCGTTGATATGTACGGCGAAAAGGCGGGAATAATGCTTTTCGGCGGAAACGACACACAGGGCGAGCGCTATGCCAATATCATAAGCTCCTACAAGCGGGAGCTTGGTGACAGCGTAAATGTCTACAATATGGTTGTTCCAACCTCTGTGGAATTCTACCTGCCGAAAAAATATTCCAAATACTCCAACTCCGAAAAGCGTGAGATCGAATTTATCTACAGCAAGCTTACCGACGGCGTAATTCCCGTTGACGCTTACTCCGTACTTGAAGCCCATAAGGACGAGTATATCTACTTCCGCACCGACCACCATTGGTCCGATTTAGGCGCATATTACGCCTACACCGCATTCTGCAATGCGATAGGACAGACTCCTCCCGCTCTTTCAGAGTACACCGTCAAAACCAAGGACGAACCCTTTGTAGGCTCGCTGTACGGCTACACAAATGACATTACCCTGAAAAACAACCCCGATACTTTCACATACTATATGACCAAATCCGATTTCAAGGGCGAGACCTACAACTACAGGACGCTTACCCTGTCGGAAGCTAACCCGATCTTCCACCAGTACGCTTCGGGAAGCAATATGTACGGAATGTTTCTTGGCGGCGATGGCTACCACGTTAAAATAACCACCTCCGCAGGAACGGGACGGAAGATCGTAATGTTCAAGGAATCCTACGGAAACGCATTTGCGCCGTATCTTATCGACAGCTTTGACGAGATATATGTTATCGACATTCGCTATTTCGGCAAAAATGCAGTGCAATATATCAAGGACGTGGGAGCTACCGACGTTCTGTTCATCAACAATGTTTTCGCTGCGAACACCTCCAAGCTGATAGACGGCATCGAGCGTCTGCTTACGTCTCCCACGGGAACGGTCGTGTATACTGCTCCGCCCGTGACCACTTCCGTTCCCGTCGAAACGGATCAGCAGGGTCTGCCGGTCGGGCAGGTATCGCAGTCTCAACAGCAGCAAACCGTACAGGGACAACAAGTACAGCCGGTACAGCAGACTCAGCAGGTTCAGCAAACCCAGTCTCCGCAGCAGACTCAGCCATCGGCATCGACTACGCAAGCAGTACAGACAACACAAACAACCAAAACCGCACAACCACAACAAACCCAGCAGACAACTGGCGCTCCCGCTGTAACTGCTCCGCCGACAACGACCGCTCCGCCTGCGGCAACGACGCCTCCCGCTCCCACAGCAGCCGTTCCGCAAACGGTAACAAGTCCAGCAGGTAAAATTTCCGGATAAATAAAAATACCGCAGAAATGTTGTTGACAACAAATTCTGCGGTATTATATTTATGTATATTATCCAAGTTTTGCAGTAAAATCGGACATTGCTTCCGATATCTTTATCTGCTGGGGACAGACAGCCTCGCAGCTTCGGCAGCCCACACAGGCGGACGGCTTCTTGTCGTCGGGAACAGCCATTAACGCCATGGGAGCAATAAATCCTCCGCCGGTAAGACAATGCTCATTGTAAAGCTTGATAAGCTCAGGAATATCCAGTCCCTGCGGACAGTGTGTGGTGCAGTAACGGCACGCGGTGCAGGGCAGAGAAGCTTCCTTTGCCATTCTGTCGGCAATCGCTAAAAGCTCCGCCATTTCCTTTTCGTTAAGAGGTTTGTCCGTCTCGAAGGTCTTGATGTTGTCCTTGACCTGATCGAGGTTTGACATTCCCGAAAGAGTCACAACAGCTTCGGGAACGGACTGTATAAATCTGAACGCCCATGCGGGGATCTTTTCGTCGGGGCGCAGAGCGGTCAGCTTTGCTTCATCGCCATCGTCAAGCTTTGCAAGCTTACCTCCTCGGACAGGCTCCATTACCCACACCGGAATGTTATGCTCTTTAAGCAGCTCCACCTTTTTTTGTGCGCTCTGGAAAGTCCAGTCAAGCCAGTTGAGCTGTATCTGACAAAACTCCATGTGTTCGCCGTAAGCGTCCAGAAAACGCTTCATAACATCGTAGGAGCCGTGAGCGGAAAAACCGAGATGCTTAATCCTGCCGTTCTTCTTCTGCTCGGTGAGGTAGTCGAAAATTCCGTACTGGGGGTCAAGATATTCGTTGATATTCATTTCGCACACGTTGTGGAAAAGGTAAAAATCGAAATATTCCACCTGACATTTTTCAAGCTGCTTTTCAAAAATTTCCTTTACCTTTGTCATATTGGACAGGTCGTAGCCGGGAAATTTGGAAGCAAGATAAAATTTTTCGCGTGGATAATTTTTGAGGATTTTTCCCATTACGATCTCCGAATTTCCGTCATGGTAGCCCCATGCGGTATCGTAGTAGTTAACGCCGTTTTTCATTGCGTAGTCAACCAGTTCGGCCGCGGCATTTTCGTCAATTACCGAATCGTTTCCGTTAACGGTCGGCAGACGCATTGCGCCGAATCCCAGCGCGGAAAGCTTTAAGTCCTGAAAGTTTCTGAATATCACAGCAACAACACTCCTTTATAATTTGTCATGTGCGGCAATTTTTGTGCCGTACTATGATTATAGCATTTATTTATAAAAGTGTCAATGCGGAGGACTTTTAATTTAACTCGCTATATGACAAAAAATCAGGCGGATTATCCGCCTGATTTCTTACTGCTCTATTGTTTCCCGCGCATGACAAAGCTTATAGTAATCTCCCTTTTTCGCCATAAGCTCGTTATGTGTTCCGCACTCGGTTATGCCGCAGTTTGACACGTACATAATCTTATCGCAGTTCCGTATGGTGGAAAGCCGATGCGCGATGATAAATGACGTTCTGCCCTCAAGAAGTCTGTCAAGACCCTCCTGCAAAAGCTTTTCGGTTTTCGCGTCGATGGAGGATGTGGCTTCGTCCAGAACTAAAATCTTCGGATCGCTGATAAGTGTTCTCGCAAAAGCGATAAGCTGCCTCTGTCCCTGTGAAAGCATTGAGCCGCCCTCGTTTATCATTGTGTCGTAGCCGTCGGGGAATTCCCGTATAAACTCGTCCGCGCGGACTGTTTCACACGCCTTGACTATTTCGTCCATTGTCGCGTCAAGCTTTCCGTAGCGGATATTGTCCGCGATAGTTCCGCTGAAGACCACGCTGTCCTGAAGCATTATTCCCATTTGTGAACGCAGGGACTTCAGCGTTATGTCACGAACGTTATAGCCGTCGATAAGAACCGCACCCTCGGTAACGTCGTAGAACCGCGAAATAAGGTTTACTATTGTAGTCTTGCCCGCACCCGTAGGACCTACAAGCGCAATGCTCTCTCCCTTTTTCACGTCAAAGGACAGCTTTTCCAGAACAGTCTTGCTCTCGTCGTAGGCAAAGGTAACGTTCTCGAAGCGGACGTTTCCCTCGATAGGAGGAAGCTCCTCCGCGCCTTCCTTGTCGTTTACCTTGACAGGTTCGTCGAGCGTCTCAAAAATTCTTTCCAGATATGCCACCGCGTTGACAAAGTTATTGAACAGGTTCGCAAGGTTAAGTATAGGCTGCCAGAACCGCGAAGCGTATCCCGACATCGCAACAATAGTACCCAGCGATACCGACGACGGACCCATTATAAGAAGTCCCACAAAATATATCGCCGCGCCGATGACTGCGGAAATAGTGTCAACCGTAGGCCACAAAAGGTTGTTGCACACAACGGCTTTCATCCAGCTTTTGCGGTAGGCTTCGGAAAGATCGCTGAAAATCTCCGCATTTTCCTCCTCACGGACAAAAAGCTGCGTTACCTTTACGCCGACTATTCCCTCATGAAGATAGGCGTTAAGGTTGGAACTTTTATTGTTTACCTTCTGCCACGCCCGCCTTTGTCTCCTTTTAATAAGGAGTATAAACGCCGCAAGAAAGGGTACGCCCGCAAGGATAACGAGAGCCATTTTCCAGTGCATTGCAAACATAAACACCGCAATGAAGATCAGGTTGAATATTTCCAGAATGAAGGTTATGATACCGTTTGAGAGGGTATCGGACACGCTGTTCACGTAGTTGATGACACGCACTAAAATCTTTCCGTGGGGACGGCTGTCGTAGTACTCAAAGGAAAGACGCTGCAAGTGCTCAAACAGGTCTGTCCTGATGTCGAAGATTATGTCCTGACCAACCTTTGTCATAATTTTTGAACGTATAGTGGAGAAAACAATATTCACCACAATTGTCAGCAGCAGAAGCGCAGCCATAATAAGCAGCTTCGGAATATTCTTTTCCGGTATAGCTTCGTCTATGGCGCGCTGGGTTATCACGGGGGAGAAAAGTCCGATCACAACCGCCGCCGCGCTTAACAGAAGCGCCGCTATCATGCGCTTTTTGTACCGCGACACATAGACCATTGCGCGTTTCAGATGACGTATGTCGAAAGGGGTCTCAAGCTGTTCGTCAACGTCGTATTTGTTTCGTGCCATATTTATGACCATTTTCCCGTAGGGAAAATGTGTCCTCCTCTCTTAAAGATGTTTTGCGGTTTTGCATCAGCAAAATTCCGAACGGCAGTGAGGAAAGCAAAACTCTCAGTTTGAAAAATCAAAGATTTTTCAAACTTCACTCCTTTGCCTGCTCTTCCTGCGGGAATCATTCTATGCTTCCCTGCTGGAGACGGTATATCTCGCTGTAGTAGCCGTTTTCGTTTTTCAGCAGTTCCTCGTGGGTTCCCATTTCGGAAATTTTTCCGTCCTTGAGGATTATTATCTTGTCCGCGTCCTTAGCAGAGGAAATTCTCTGGGCAATGATTATCTTGGTACATTTGAAATCCAGATCTGCCAGATTTTCCTGAATATGCTTTTCGGTCTCAAGGTCTACGGCGGAGGTGGTGTCGTCCAGAATAAGTATTGCGGGACGTACAGCCAATGCTCTTGCAAGAGATATCCTCTGCTTCTGCCCGCCAGAAAGTCCCACGCCCCGCTCGCCGACGATGGTGTCGTAGCCGTCGCTGAGATTTGCGATAAAATCGTCCGCGTCGGCGGCATGGGCGAACTTGCGAACGTCCTCCTCGGGCATATCGCTGTTACCGAACGCAATGTTGCCGTCAATTGTATCCGACCACAAAAGCACGTCCTGCATTGCCATACCGATATTTTTACGCAATATCTCCAGCTTGATGAACCGAACGTTTACGCCGTCCACCAGAACCTCTCCCCGCTTCGGATCGTAAAGCCTTGAAATAAGGTTTACCAGCGTGGTCTTTCCCGAACCTGTCTCGCCCATTATCGCCACGGTCTCGCCTGCGTTTATTTTGAAGCTTACGTCTTTCAGTACGGGCGTTCCGTCGTAGGAGAAGCTTACATTTTTGAATTCAACGTCTCCTTTAAGACGTTCGGGCATTTCCTTTGCGTCCGACCTGTTAACAATAAACGGACGGGAATAGTATACCTCAACGATCTTCGCGGCGGAAGCCATAAATCTTTGCAGGTCGTTGATAAGCGCGCCAACATTTCTCATGGGGTTCGAGAGAGTCCAGATAAGTCCGCTGAAAGCAACATACTCGCCCATTGTAAGTCTGCCGGTGATTACGAAAATTCCTCCCGCGATAAGCTGCACTACGGTCAGCCCCTGCGCAGTGGTCTCTATGTACGGAAAATATTTCAGCCACGTCATTGCGGCAGTCTTATTTGCTTCGTTGTAATCCTTGTTCTTTTCACGGAAGCGGTCTATCTCGTAGTCCTCGCGGGCAAAGGCGCGAACCACACGGTTTCCCGCAATATTCTCCTGCGCCGCAGTATTAAGCTTTGAAAGTCTTTCACGCAGGTCAACGTATTTGGGACCCACGTCCTTGCGGAAAATTCCCGAGATAATAAAGATGAGCGGAGTCAGCGCAAGCAGGCAGAGGGCCATTATCGGATCGAGTATAAAGAAGTATACTGTTGATGTGGTGAACAGTACAATGCTTTCCAGCAGAGTCTTGATTATCCACGCAACACTGTGCCTAACCATGTCAAGATCTCCCGAAAGACGGGTCATGATGTCACCAGTACTGCTGCGGTCATAGAATGTCATATCCTGCTTCTGGACGTTAGCAAAAAGATAGTTCCTTATCTTCGACAGCATACCCTGCGAACAGACCTCGTAAAGCATATTGGAGCTGAACTGGATAACCGTCCTGATAAGGGTGAAGCCTATCATTCCGAGACAAAGCATGATAAGAAGATTTTTTCCGCTTGCAAGATTTTCCGCGGCGTTGTCGT
Organism: uncultured Clostridia bacterium; assembly: GCA_947176675.1. Taxonomy (GTDB): domain Bacteria; phylum Bacillota; class Clostridia; order Oscillospirales; family Ruminococcaceae; genus RGIG8773. The sequence continues at coordinate 13,390 of CAMWRN010000030.1, forward strand.
TATAAATAAAAGTGTCAACAATCCTTTGACCGAAAACAGGGTTTGTCAGATACATTATCTGTCCTATCACGCTCATGCACAGGGCAAGGATATATCTTTTCCTGTAGCCTTTCATATTTTCCCAAATCCATTTTATCTGAAACATAACAAAACCTCCCGCTCCAAAAACGGTTAAAAACAATGTAAGCATTATTATAGCAGATTATCAAAAAAATTAAAGGGTTTTGAGATAAATTTTTCCCGTCAACTGCAACGAATTTTCACCTCTTTTTCGGAAATGATTTGTGAAATTTCACGCTTAATCGTTTAAGAAAAAATCTGCGAAAAAAGAGCACGCCGAAAAGTTGTCCCGACGCTTCTGATACTGCGTCGGAACAGCTTTTCAAGTCACCGATTTTTAAGGCAGTAATATTCAATAAATCCGATGACTGCAAAAATTATTGCATACTCAATGCTCTCAATAATTTTTTTCGCTATTTCCGAATTGCTTTTCTTGTTTATGCCCTGCGCTGCTTTTTTCATAAAATCACCTGCCTAAAATAACCGACATACAGCATATACCGCTCAATGAACATATATTGTTATAGGACAAATAATCCAATTTGTCAATAGGACAATATATCCTAAGCTATAATATTATCGGGTGATGCAATATGCGTTTAAGGATACGCGACCTGCGCGAGGACAAAGACCTTACTCAAAAACAAATCTCAGAGTACCTGATGTGCGATCAGTCGCTTTATTCAAAATATGAACGCGGCGAACGCGAGATACCTCTTCACCTCATAATAAAGCTTGCCGATTATTACGACGTAAGCATTGATTATCTCGTGGGCAGACGTTCGGAAAAAAGATAAAATTAAAAAGCGGTCGGAATTTAGTGTGTATCCGACCGCTTAATTTTATAAAATATATTCGGTAACTATCATAACAACGCCGAGCGAAAGCAGCACGCCTCCCACCGCCCTGTTAAGCACTTTCGGAGAAGCCTTGTTCGCGAATTTTGCCGCGATCGCCGCTCCCGCAAGCGTAAAGACAATGCACAGCGCAAGAATAAAAATATCCGGCATCGTGCCGTCTATGACAAAGTGGGAAGCCGCTCCCGTAAAGGCGGTAAAGCTCATGATAAACACGCTTGTGCCCACTGCTGTTTTAAGCTCGTAGCCAAGCACACTTGTCAATACGAACAGCATCATCATGCCGCCTCCCGCGCCAACAAAGCCGCAAATGAAGCCTATCATTATCCCACACAGTACCGACTGCACCGCCGCAGTCTTTTTGTCCTTTTTCATCATCTTGCTCTCGGTCGCGGTAACCGGCTTTACTATAAACTTAACGCCCAGAAGTGTTGTCATCACTACAGAAAATCCGCCTATTGCCGTTCCGGGAAGAAGCGATGCGATAAAGCTTCCGATAAGAGTGAAGCACAGTACCGAGATCATCATTATAATGCCGTTTCGAACGTCAAGATTTTTATTTTTTCCGTATGTGTACGCCGAAGCAGCCGAAGCAAGAACGTCCGAAGCAAGTGCGATACCTACCGCCTGATACGGTTCAACATCAAGAAATGTTATAAGCATCGGTGATATGACGGCGGCAGCGGAAAGTCCCGCTATTCCCGTACCCAGACCCGCACCAAGTCCCGCGATA
>CAMWRN010000031.1 GCA_947176675.1 uncultured Clostridia bacterium
GTTCTTTCTGTTCAAATAGAGAACTTCCTCGGTATATTTAGTTCTGGAGATAACGTCGCCTACTGCGAAGCTCTCGTTCTCCGCGTTGTCGGTTATCACATAAAGACGCTTTGCAAGGAAATCCCTGATGTCGTCCTCGTCGATACCCGTCACCTTGGAGAATTCGTCCAGATGCTTCATGATATAGTTGTCGTAACGGTCGGGATTGTACTCGTCAAGCAGTTCCTTAACAGCCTCCGCACCCATTTCGGCAACAAAATCGTCCTCGTACTTTTCGCGCATATCCGCGTATTCTTTTTCGGTAAGGAGCTGTTTCTTGACAAGCTCCGTATTGCCCGAATCAACAACGATATACTTTGTGAAGTACAGCACTTCCTCCAAACGCTTCTGGGAGACCTCGATGACCTGACCGATACGGGAAGGAGTACCCTTGAAGTACCATATATGGGACACGGGAGCGGCAAGCTCGATATGACCCATACGCTCGCGGCGAACCTTTGCGCGTGTTACCTCAACGCCGCAGCGGTCGCATACCTTGCCCTTGAAGCGTATTTTCTTATACTTTCCGCAGTGACACTCCCAGTCCTTTGTAGGTCCGAATATCCTTTCGCAGAAAAGACCGTCTCTTTCGGGCTTCTGTGTTCTGTAGTTTATGGTCTCGGGTCTTTCGACTACGCCGTGAGACCAGGCTCTGATTTGTTCGGGGGACGCAAGACCGATTTTTATAGATTCAAAGGTATTGAATTCCAAATATAAACACTCCTTTTTTAGAAGTAGGGGGACATAGCCGCAGAAGCGGCTGCCGGTTATCGGCGCTGTTTTCAGATAAGGTCTTCGTCACTGTCGTCGCCGAATGAGAAGTCCTCATCGCCGTCCTCGTCGTCCTCATCTTCGCCGTCGTCATCGAAATCGTCATAGTCGTCGCCGTCGATATCCTCTATTGAGAAGCCGCTGTCAAGGTCGCCGTCGGCGATAAGGCTATCGTCCATATCCTCGGCGTCGGAAACAGGCTGTGGAATGATATCGTCGTCGTCCTCAAAGGTCTGCTTGAGATCGATCTCCTCATCGTTTTCGTCAAGGACCTTAACGTCCAGACACAGCGACTGGAGCTCCTTGATAAGAACCTTGAAGGATTCGGGGATTCCCGGCTTGGGAACATTCTGTCCCTTAACGATAGCCTCGTAGGTCTTAACGCGTCCCACGGTGTCGTCGGACTTAACTGTAAGAATTTCCTGCAAGGTGTAGGCTGCGCCGTAAGCCTCCAGCGCCCAAACTTCCATCTCTCCGAAACGCTGACCGCCGAACTGAGCCTTACCGCCCAAAGGCTGCTGAGTAACCAGCGAGTAAGGACCTACCGAACGTGCGTGGATCTTATCGTCAACAAGATGGTGGAGCTTAAGGTAGTACATATAGCCAACCGTAACGGGATTGTCAAATTTATCGCCGGTTCTGCCGTCGTAAAGAACTGTCTTTCCGTCCTCGCGCATACCCGCTTCGCTGAAGCAGGCGCGGATATCGTCCTCGTGCGCACCGTCGAATACGGGGGTCATTATCTTCCAGTCCAGCTTTTTGGCAGCCATACCCAGATGAACTTCGAGAACCTGACCGATGTTCATACGTGACGGAACGCCCAGCGGGTTAAGAACGATGTCAAGGGGAGTGCCGTCGGGCAGGAACGGCATATCCTCGGATTTAAGGATACGGGAAACAACACCCTTGTTTCCGTGACGTCCCGCCATCTTATCGCCCACGGAAATTTTACGCTTCTGGGCGATATAGCATCTTACCAGCATATTTACTCCGGGAGAAAGCTCCTCGGAATTTTCTCTTGTGAATATCTTAACGTCAACTATAACTCCCGCCTCGCCGTGAGGAACCTTAAGGGAGTTGTCGCGGACTTCTCTTGCCTTTTCGCCGAATATAGCGCGGAGCAGTCTTTCCTCTGCGGTAAGCTCGGTCTCGCCCTTGGGAGTTACCTTACCTACCAGAATGTCGCCCGCTCTTACCTCTGCGCCTATACGGATAATTCCGCGGTCGTCAAGGTCTTTGAGAGCGTCCTCGCCCACGTTGGGGATATCCCTTGTTATTTCCTCGGGACCCAGCTTTGTGTCGCGGGCTTCGATCTCGTATTCTTCTATATGAATGGAGGTGTAGATATCCTCGCGGACAACTCTCTCGTTAAGGAGAACCGCGTCCTCGTAGTTGTAACCCTCCCATGTCATAAATCCGATAAGAGCGTTTTTGCCTATTGAAATCTCGCCGTTGCAGGTAGCGGGACCGTCCGCCAAAACCTGACCCTTACGTACTTCCTCGCCCTTGTTTACGATAGGACGCTGATTTACGCAGGTGCCCTGGTTTGAACGCTTGAACTTGGTAAGCTTGTACGAATGAGTAGCTCCCGTACCCTCCTTGATGACCACCTCATCTGCGGAAACTGCCTCAATAACGCCGTCATGCTTGGAAATAACGCATACGCCGGAGTCTACCGCGGACTTGTACTCCATACCTGTGCCGACAATAGGAGCTTCCGTTTTAAGGAGAGGAACAGCCTGACGCTGCATGTTCGCGCCCATGAGCGCACGGTTAGCGTCGTCGTTCTCAAGGAACGGTATCATTGCCGTAGCAATAGATACAACCATTTTAGGAGAAACGTCCATGTAATCGATACGTTCTCTTTCGCATTCAAGAATCTGATCACGGTAACGCGCGTTTACAATGGGACGTGCAAATTTGCCGTCCTCGGTAAGAGGCTCGTTAGCCTGCGCAACGGTGAAGTTATCCTCAACGTCGGCAGTCATATAAACAACCTCGCCCGTAACCATGCCTGTCTCCTTGTCAACCTTTCTGTACGGAGCTTCAATAAAGCCGTACTCGTTGATACGCGCAAATGAAGCCAAGTATGAGATCAGACCGATGTTAGGTCCTTCAGGGGTCTCGATAGGACACATTCTTCCGTAGTGGGAGTAGTGTACGTCACGAACCTCAAATCCCGCTCTGTCTCGGGACAGACCGCCCGGACCCAGCGCGGAAAGACGTCTCTTATGGGTAAGCTCCGCAAGAGGGTTTGTCTGATCCATGAACTGGGACAGGGGAGAGGAACCGAAAAATTCTTTTATAGCCGCTGTAATGGGACGGATATTTATAAGAGCCTGCGGAGTGATAACGTCCATATCCTGGGATTGAATATTCATTCTCTCGCGGATAACGCGTTCCATACGGGAGAAGCCGATCCTGAACTGGTTCTGTAACAGCTCGCCAACCGAGCGGATACGTCTGTTGCCCAGGTGGTCGATATCGTCAATAATTCCAACGCCCTCGCAAAGGTTGATAAAGTAGCTTATAGTCGCATATATATCGTCAAGGATAATGTGCTTTGGAACAAGCTCCTCGGCGCGCGCCTTTACCATTTCCTCCAGCTCCTCCTTATCGGAAGCGCTTTCGAGGATCTCCTTCAAAACGCTGAAGTATACCTTTTCATTGATGCCGTACTTAACGGGATCGAAGTCCACATAAGGAGCCATATCAACCATACGGTTGCCTATTACCTTTACCTCACGCTCTTCAACGCTGTGAGCTGTCTCACCCGTGGGAGTGGTATATGTTTCCTTGTGCTCGACCGTGAGCCAAACCTCTCCTACGCCCGCCTGCTCGATCTCGAGAGCCTTTTCGTAGGTAATAAAGTCTCCCTCATCTGCAAGTATCTCGCCTGTAAGGGGATTTGCAACGGGTCTGGACAGATAGTGTCCCGAAATTCTGGAGGCAACGCCCAGCTTTTTGTTGTATTTGTAACGTCCGAAGCGTGCAAGATCGTATCTTTTTGCGTCGAAGAAAAGACCGTTAAGGTGGTTCTCCGCGCTCTCCACCGTGGGAGGCTCGCCGGGACGAAGCTTTTTGTAAACCTCAAGAAGAGCTTCCTCGCGGTTTTTGGTGGTATCCTTCTGGAGGATAGTCTGATTAAGCCTTTCGTCCGTACCGAAAAGCTCCTCTATCTCAACGTCCGTACCGCAGCCAAGCGAACGGACAAAGGTAGTAAGAGGGATCTTTCTGTTCTTATCTATGCGGACATAGGCGACGTCGTTGGAATCCATTTCGTATTCAAGCCACGCGCCCCTGTTGGGGATGACCGTAGCCTTGAAGAGGTCCTTGCCGGTCTTATCCTTTTCAAAAGCGTAGTAAACGCCGGGAGAACGGACAAGCTGAGAAACGATAACACGTTCCGCGCCGTTGATAACGAAAGTTCCGCTGTCGGTCATAAGCGGGAAATCGCCCATGAACACTTCGTTTTCCTTAACGACGCCTGTTTCCTTGTTCCAAAGCGTAGCCTTTACTCTCAGGGGAGCGGCGTAGGTAACGTCCCTCTCCTTGCACTCCGCAACGGAATATTTCGGTGTGTCGTCGATAGAGTAGTCCACAAAGTTCAGCACCAGATTGCCGTTATAGTCGGTAATAGCCGCAACGTCGCGGAAAACCTCTTTAAGTCCTTCCTCCAGAAACCACTGGTAGGAATTTTTCTGCACCTCGATAAGATTCGGCATTTCAAGAGCCTCGTTGATCTTTCCGAAGCTCATGCGCGTAGTTTTACCGAGCTGCACCGGCTTGACATTCACCATAGGCGGGTCCCTCCTTGTATTTTTGCGGGAATTTGTTTAGTCCGAAAAAAATTTTATCGGAACTGTTGCAATCTTAGCCGTAATGTGTTATACTAATAAAAAAGTCGGGAAAAGTCGTCAAAACGGCATAAGAATAGATTATGATACAGTATATTATTATACACCAATCTTTTTGGCTTGTCAAGCCTTTTTTGGAGATTTATTGAAAATAACCGTATTCATTCAAAAATGAGTACGGTTATTTTTTTATTTTTACACAAAATGACATTGTGAAGAACGAAATTTTGCAAAACGCTGTAAATCCACACGCCTTATTTTGTACAAAAAGCAGAATGTTTCCGAAAGATAAAAAATTTGACCTGTTGAATTGTGTCCATTACAGAAGTCTCCATTTCAGAAAGGAATGATTTTTGACGAAGAAAATTTTTTGCGGCAGCTGCGGCGCTTTCAGCTGTTCAGTCAGGACTGCTGTACCCCTTTTACTTTCAACTCAAACAATTCTTTTTCATACTGTTATGTGCCTGTAATTTCTTGCCATAACAAAACCTCCCATGGTTTATGTATACCGTGGGAGGTTTTGCTGTCATTGTACTTTTTTACCGGTTCAGTTCACTATGCCGTTCGGAACGATTATTTTTAACTGCAAACCGCCGCTGCCGTTATTGTCCTGCCCAGTATTTCCTGTCAAGACTTCTGAACTGCACCGCCTGCGCTATATGCGGCTTGTCGATTATCTCCGCACCGTTCATATCGGCTATAGTCCTTGCTACCTTTAAAATGCGGTCATAGGCTCTTGCGGAAAGCCCCATTCTCTCAAACACGTTTTTAAGGGTATCTCTTGCCCCGTCGGTCATTTCGCAGACTTGCGACAACAGCTCGGGAGTTATCTTTGCGTTGCAGGAGATTCCCGTTCCGCTGAATCTCTTATTCTGTATCTCCCTTGCCGCCTGTACCCGCTCTCTTATTTGGGCGGAGCTTTCCTCCTTTGCCGATGAGGATATCCTTTCAAACTCCACGGGCGGAACTTCTATATGTATATCGAACCTGTCAAGCAGCGGACCGCTTATCTTTGAAAGATACTGCGCCACCTGCTTTTTTCCGCATATGCACTGTTTTGTAGGGTGTCCGTAATATCCGCAGGGACATGGATTCATTGCCGCCACAAGCATAAAGCTGCACGGATATGTGACCGTCCCCGCCGCTCTCGATATGGTGACCTGCTTGTCCTCCATAGGCTGACGGAGTATTTCCAGAGTACGGCGGTCGAATTCCGCAAGCTCGTCCAAAAATAGCAGACCGTTGTGGGCAAGGGAAATTTCTCCCGGTCGGGGAACAGTTCCTCCTCCCGCAAGTCCCGCTGCCGAAATGGTATGGTGCGGACTTCTGAAGGGTCTCCTTGTCACCAGCGGAGTGTCCTTGCTGACAAGTCCGCTGACCGAGTGGACGTTTGTAGTCTCTATGGATTCCTCAAAGGTCATGGCAGGAAGTATTGTGGTCAGCCGCTTTGCAAGCATGGATTTTCCCGAACCGGGACTGCCTACCATAAGCACGTTGTGTCCTCCTGCGGCGGCGTACTCCAAAGCCTTTTTCGCAGCATACTGACCCTTTACGTCCGCAAAATCCACAGCGTCGAAATATTCCTCTGCCTTGACCTCATACGGCTTTTGAGGGAGTATCACCGACTCGCGGCTGAAATGCTTTATAAGCTGCCCCGCGCTTTCCACGCCGTATACTGTCACGCCATCCGCAACGCTCGCTTCGTAAGCGTTTTCGGCAGGTACAAACACGTTCTCGAAGCCTGCCTTTTTAGCCAAAAGAACCATCGGCAGGACTCCATTGACAGGTCTTACCGCTCCGTTCAGGGATACCTCACCTATAAACGCGGACTTTGAAATGTCCTCGGTAATGTTTCCCGTCACACACAGAAGCGCAACAAAAATAGCAAGGTCGTGAACGCTTCCCGATTTTTTCGTGTCCGCGGGAGCAAGGTTCACTATCACGCGGGCAAGAGGGAAAGCTATCCCGTTTTCCCGCAGAGCCGCACGTATCCGCTCGCGGCTTTCCTTTACCACCGTATCAGGAAGTCCTACAATGTCGAAAGCGGGAGTTCCCTTGCTTGTTTCGATCTCAACGTCCACGGCAAAAGCGTTAAGTCCGAAAAGTCCAAGACTGTTTATTTTTGCAAACATAATGCGGAATCCTTTCAGGCAGCAAAGCCGCCGACTCAAAAAAGTTCGCCAGCCTTTCAAGGCTGCGAGATTATGGGGCAGAGAAGCGAAATCCCTCTTCGTTCAGAACGGTGAAAAGGGTGAGAAATGACGGCAGTCATTTCAAGGGGGAGCGAATACGACCGCTCCCCCTTCTTGCGGTTTAATCAAACTAAACCTCCAAAACGTCACAGTGTAACGTTTTGGAAAAACAAACTACAGCAATATTTTTTAACAAAATCCGCGTCAACCCTCAACAACAGGAATATGCTTTTCAAGCCATTTCAGAATATCCTCGTAAACCTCGGCTCGGTTAGTCTCATTGAGTATCTCGTGTCTCGCGCCGCTGTAAAGCTTCAGCTCAATATCAATCTGACCCGAATTGCTGAGATTGACAAAAACCTCCTCCGGACCCCGTCCGTACAGACCAACGGGATCGTCGCCGCCGCTGCAAATGAATATTGGCAGATCATTGTCCACCTTTTCCGCCCAGTCCTTTGCGGAAACATAGCTTACCATAAACATCAGATCGGAATAGGCTCTTGCTGTAAAATGGAAATTGCAGTAAGGGTCTTTTTCGTAAGCCTCGACAATATCGGTATCTCTGGATATCCACGCAAACTCGTTTATGGGATTTTCAATTTTAACATTGCTGAGACCGAACACAAGACTGTCCAGCATTTTGGAACGTCCAAGCTCGCCCTTTAGTCTGCATATCGTCTGGGAAAGAGCAAGTCCCGCATTAACGCCGATCCTCATATTGAGAGTACCCATTATCACTGCGCCGCTGTACAGATCGCTGTGCTTCGCGAGAACAGTCCTTGTCACCAGCGAACCCATGCTGTGACCCATTATATACATGGGTATGCCCTCGAATTGCCTGCGCATTATTCTGGTAAGCCGAACAGTATCCTTGGCAAGAAACTGCCAGCCGCGCTTAGGAGCAAAGTACCCCAGATACTCATCACTTACCACGGATCCGCCGTGACCAAGGTGATCGTGACCGAACACAGCAATGCCGTTCGCGCATAAGAAAGCTATAAAGTCTTCGTATCTGGCGATATACTCGCACATTCCGTGAACGATCTGCACAGCCGCTCTCGGTTTAGAAGAAGGAGTATAAACATAATAAGCGATATTGTCCGAACCGTTGGAGCTTTTAAATTTTCCGCAAATTTTTTCAAAACTCATAATGTTACCAGCCTTTACAGAATTATTAAAAAGTTTTCTCTTATTATAACACAATTGTATTATTTTAACAAGGTCTTGCACAAATTTTTCAAATAAATCAAATTGGGACGGTAAATTTATGTCCTTAAAAAATTCCCCGCTCCCGTCTCCTGCTGTTCAGTACCATTTCCCCATCTCCTACATATTATGTAAGGGAAACTAATAAAACCATATATCTTTGATCCGTCCGCAAAGGCAGGCGGGAAAGGAAGTTTGCATATGAACAGAACATTTTTAGTCGCAGGAGGCGACCTGCGCTTTGTAACTCTTGCCGAAAGACTTGCCGAGGACAACAGAGTATACGCGGCAGGCTTCGACGGAAATGTCGCCGTATCGGAAAAGGTTCAGACAGTAGACAGAATATCAGACATCAGAGAAAGGGCGGACTGCCTTATTCTGCCGCTGCCCGCTTCTCCGGACGGAGTCACCGTCCGTACGCCCTATTCGGGAAGAAGTATTTCTCTCGAAAGCCTTGTTCCCGCCGTAAAAGAGGGCGGCATTGTTTTCGGCGGACTTGTCACTCCCGAAGTGCGGAAGCTGTTTGAAAGCGGAAAAGCCGACGTGATCGACTACGCCGCCCGTGAGGAATTCGCCGTACTTAACGCCGTAGCCACTGCCGAAGGCGCGGTTCAAGTCGCCATGGAGGAGCTTGCCACCACGCTTTCGGGAAGAAAGATACTCATTCTCGGCGCGGGAAGAATATCCAAGGTGCTTATAGACACCCTTTCGGGTTTTCACACAAAAATAACCGTAGCCGCCCGCAAATGCTCCGATCTTGCATGGGCAAGAGTCTACGGCTGCGAATCCGTTCCGATCGGCGGCATGGACGATCGGCTTGGTGAATTCGACATAATATTCAACACCGTACCCGCCGTTATACTTGACGAAAAACGTCTGAAAAAAACCCGTCCCGGTTGTCTTGTAATAGATCTTGCATCAAAACCGGGAGGCGTGGATTTTGACACCGCGGGAATGCTTGGGGTAAAGACTGTTTGGCTGTTGTCCCTGCCCGGAAAGGTCGCTCCCGTAACGTCGGGCGAGGTCATAGCGGAAACGGTCAGAAACATTCTCCTCGAAAAGGAGACCGAAAGGGGTGAGCTCAATGGCTGACCTTAAAGGCAAAAAGATCGGCTTTGCCATATGCGGCTCATTCTGCACTTTTTCAAAGGCTTTCGCCCAGCTGGAACGGCTCATTGCGGAGGGCGCAGAGGTCACTGCAGTAATGTCATTCAACGCGGCGTCCCTCGATACCCGCTTCGGAAAGGCCGCCGACCATATCGCCTATCTTGAAAAAGTCACAGGCAGAAAGGTGATAAAAACCATCGAGGACGCAGAGCCGATAGGTCCCAAGAGGATGTTCGATGCACTTGTCATCGCCCCATGCACAGGTAACACAATGGCAAAGCTTGCGGCGGGAATAATCGACACACCCGTCACAATGGCGGCAAAATCCCATATCAGGAACGCATATCCTCTTATTATTGCTCCGTCCACAAACGACGGACTTGCGGGAACGGCAAAAAATCTGGGTGCGCTGCTTAACTATAAGAGCGTGTTTTTTGTTCCTTTCGGACAGGACGATTCCGAAGCAAAACCACGGTCTCTTTCCGCGGATTTCAGCAGGATACCCGAAGTTATAGAAGCCGCTCTCGAAAAAATACAGCTTCAGCCCATACTGATATAAACGCATTTCCAAAAAATCGGCGGTCAGACCCCAAGGCTTGACCGCTGTTTTTATATCTTATTGTTTCAGTCCTCTATGCAGACGACCTTTCTTTCCGCCACTGCCTTTGTGTAATCCATAACCGAAGTAAATTTCTTTTCGGACAGAACCCCTCCGCCAAACCATTTATCGGCAATATTATGAGAATCCGAACCGCCTGTTACAGGAAGCCCGTACCACTCCGCATAGAGCTTCGCCCTGTCGTTGAACTCGGAATGTCCCGCCCTGATATGAGAAGCATTCACACCCTCCACCGCGTCCACAAAATGGGGAGCATGAACGGTAGAACGTATATACTCATAATCTCTGAAGGGGTGCGCGTGGACAACAAACCCTCCGCAGCAGCGGGCATACTCCAGAAACTTCGTCAGACCGATATTGAGGATATGATCGTTTTCCATAAGCCACTTCTTGTCCAGACCGTACACAAGAAAATCCGAACCGCCGTCCCCGTACTCAAAGCCGAAAAATACGTCCAGACCTATTTGATCGCCGCGGGCTTTCGCATTTTCGTAACCCTTGCAGTAAAGCTCTATCCGTTCTTTCCAGGGCAGGTCTCTCGGAACTGCCGAATTTCCGTTGAAAAAGTGGTCGGTAACGATTATTCCCGTGTAACCCTCGGCTTTGTATTTTTCAGCCATTTCCGCGCCCGACGACCAAGCGCAGGCGCTTGCTTCGCGGGTGTGCATATGTGTTTCGTATTTGTACATTTTCATTTCTCTTTTCCGAAAAAATAAGATATGTATCAAACGGCAGACTGTGCGGTTATTTCTGATAGCCGCAGTCTACGCAGGTTCTCTGTGAATCGGGGACAGTTCTTCCGCATTTCGGACATATCCAGCCGCCGTCAACACGCTTTTCCATGACCTGCTGCGGGTAACTGTAATTAAGTACAGGCTCGTCGCAGTTGAGTGCACGGAGTATCTTGCGGTTCTGCTCTAAAAGGCGGATGATGTTTTCTCTGTTTTCTTCCGCGTCAAAAAGAACGTTGGAAATGCTCCAGAACAGAATCAGTGCCGTAAACGCCAAAAACAAATCGCCTAAAAACATACCGAAATAATAACCGGAAAGACCTAAGCTGCGATACTTCAGACTGTCAGTAATAGGATCAAGCGATGCGATAACGAAAATGACCGCCAAAATTACCCCTATGACGCGGCAGGTCACCGCTAAAAATTTATTGCTCATAACAAAATCCCCCCGTAAGCATTATGGTTTAATTTTACCATACGGGGAGGACTTTGTCAACTTTTAAAACATTTTTACTGCTTATCCGTCATAAGATCGCAGAGCAGCTCGGACAATGCAAGCGGGTCTTCCACGGGCATTCCCTCTATAAGCAGAGCCTGCGCGTAAAGTATCTTTCCGTATGCGGCAAGCTTATCCTTGTCCGTCTCGCCGAGCTTCTGCAATGTCTTGAAAATGTCGTGGTTCGGATTTATCTCCAGCACCTTTTCCGCCTTTACATTATGCTCGTTTCCGGGCATTGAAGCAAAGGTCTTCTCCATATCGAGGGATATCTGTCCCTCGTTGGTAAGGCAGCAGGGGTGTGTTTTAAGTCTCTCGGAAAGCCTTACCTCCCTTACCTTGTCACCCAAAGCTTCCTTGATGCAGGCGAACATATCCTTGCTGTCCTCGGCAAGCTTCTTGGTCTCCTCTTTCTCCTCGGGAGTTTCTATATCAAGATCGGAAGCCGACACCGACTTGAACTGCTTGTCCTCATAGCTCATCAGCATCTGAACGGCAAATTCGTCCACGCTTTCGGTAAGGTACAGTATCTCGTAGCCCTTGTCCTTTACAACCTCGGTCTGGGGCAGACAGTCTATTTTGGCAACGCTTTCTCCCGCGGCATAGTAGATGTACTTCTGATCCTCTTTCATACGGGACACATACTCGTCCAGAGTAACAAGCTTTTTCTCAAAGGAACTGTGGAACATAAGCAGGTCTTTCAGCAATTCCTTGTTCGCGCCGTATCCGTTATAGATTCCGAACTTAACCTGCAAGCCGAACGCTTTCCAGAATTTTTCGTACTTCTCCCTCTCGTTTGTCAGCATCTTTTTCAGCTCGTTCTTGACCGTTCTTTCAAGGGACTTTGCTATCAGCTTGAGCTGCTTGTCGTGCTGGAGCATTTCACGTGAGATGTTAAGCGACAGATCCTGTGAGTCCGCAAGACCCTTTACAAAGGAGAAGTGATCGGGAAGCAGGTCGCTGCACTTATCCATAATAAGAACGCCGCTGGAGAAAAGCTGCAAGCCCTTTTCAAATTCCTTGGTATAGTAGTCCATAGGAGCCTGAGACGGGATATAGAGCAGCGCGTCGTATGTTGCCGTACCCTCCGCCTTTGCGTGGATATGTGCAAGCGGCTCGTTGTAGTCGTAGAATTTCTCACGGTAGAACTTGTTGTATTCCTCGTCTGTGATCTCGCTCTTGTTTTTCCGCCAGAGAGGTACCATGCTGTTTAAAGTCTCCACCTCGGTGTGAGTCTCGTACTCTGCGGGAACGTCGTCCGTACCCGTACCCTCTTTCAGATGGTCGTGCTCCATTTCCATTTTAATGGGGAAACGGATATAATCGGAATATTTTTTTACCAGCGATTTCAGCTTCCACTGCATAAGGTAATCGCTGTAGTTTTCATCATCGGTATCATCTTTCATGGTAAGAGTTATCTCAGTGCCTACGCCGTCTTTTTCGCACTCCTCGACAGTATAGCCGTCCACGCCGCTTGACTTCCACAAATAAGCGGTATCGAAGCCATATGCTTTTGAACGGACCTCAACCTCTTTCGCAACCATAAACGCCGAATAGAAGCCTACGCCGAACTGTCCTATAATGTCGATATCCTCAGCTCCGCCGTTTTCATTTTTGAAAGCAAGAGAACCGCTGTTTGCGATAGTACCCAGATTATTTTCCAGCTCCTCAGCTGTCATGCCTATACCGTTGTCGGTGATTTTCAGTATACCGTTATCCTTGTCAGCTTCGATATAAATCTGAAAATCGTCCTTTTTCATTCCGACGCCGTCATCGGTAAGGGACTTGAAGTACAGCTTGTCAATAGCGTCGCTGGCATTGGAGATAAGTTCCCTGAGAAATATCTCCTTGTGAGTGTAGATAGAATTGATCATCATGTCAAGCAGACGTTTGGATTCCGCTTTGAATTGTTTTGCTTCCGCCATTTGAAACATTCCTTTCGTATCTATAATAAATTAGCACTTTGAGGTTTAAAGTGTTAGCACTCATTCTGTTTGAGTGCTAATTACAGTATAAACCATTGCAGATACAATTTCAAGAGGGTAAGGGAAATGTTTACAATTTGTACACAATCAATGCGGTCTTTTGGGATAAGGCTTTTTCACAAGCATCCGACCGAGGATATAATCCGTAGATGTTCCGTAAAAGTCCGCAAGTTTGATAAGGTGTTCTATGTATATGTTCTGAAATCCCCGCTCATACCGCGAATAGACCGTCTGCTGTATACCCAGCAGCTCACTTATCTGCTTCTGGGTCATGTCCATGTCCTTGCGCAGATCCTTTAATCGTTGAAAATACATAAAAAGACGCTCCCGTTTTAGTACTTTTATGTACTTGACAATACCATAACTATGTGATAAATCGAAATAATTATGGAATAGACCGATTTTCCCGAAATACCTACCCGGAAGTTCTCCCGCTCAACGCGGGCGGGACTTCCGGATTATTATTTCCCGATTTGGGGGAGACTTTTTCGCTGCGGCAAATTTTGACATTTCTCCCGAAAAGTCTGAAAAAGCATTGCAATTTCCACAAAAAACTGTTAAAATTACTTAAAGAGAAAATTTCTTCGGCTCTGCGATAAACGGGAGGTCATATTATGAAAACGAAAAAAATACTTGCCGTACCCGCCCTTATTACAGCCTTGCTGATATGCATTCTTGCTCTTTCCGCGGAAGTGTCCGCCGTGTCTACGCCTAAAAAGAAAAGCATATCACTCGACAAAAGCAGCATTGAACTATACGAGAGTGAGACCTTTACTCTTACCCCGTCGGTTACAGGATTTAAGAAATGCACTATCCAATGGTCGTCCTCCGACAAAACCGTCGCTTCCGTGAAAAAGGGAGGAGTCGTTACCGCCCTTAAAGAAGGTTCAGCGGATATTACGGTAAAAATAAAAGGCACGGACCTTAAAGCGGTGTGCCATGTTTCCGTTGTCCAAAAAGACCCCGACCCCAACGATCATCAAACCGTCACCATTGACGGAAAGACCTACTTCCTGTCTTTTGAGGACAGCTTTGACGGCGATTCTCTTGACGAGACCAAATGGGAAAGAGGTCCCGAATGGAAAAGACAGGACCTTAACAACTACTGGGACGACAGTATGTCCTACCTTGACGGAGAGGGGAACCTTATTATCGAGACCTCCTACGATGAGGAAAACGACCGCTTTCTCAGCGGCGCGGTCAGAACAAAAGGCAAATTTGAACAGGCATACGGATACTTCGAGATACGCTGCACGGTAAACACCGTACCCGGCTACTGGACGGCATTCTGGCTTATGGGCGAAAGCGTGGCAGATGAGACTGACGGCGGAAGGAACGGTACGGAGATAGATATTATGGAAACCCCGTTTTTCAGGGAGAAAAAGGTTCAGAACACCCTGAACTGGGACGGCTACGGATACCGTCACAAGTCGTCGGGAAACGTTTCAAAAGCCGATGTTTACGACGGTGAATACCATACCTTTGCCCTGCTGTGGACGGAAAGCGAGTACGTTTTCTACATAGACGGCGAGGAGTCATGGCGCACAGAAGCTGCCGAAGCAAAGGGCACCTGTCAAGTCCCGCTGTACGTTAAAATCTCCGCAGAGACCGGTTCGTGGACAGGTGCTCCCGACCCCGCCGACCTTCCGAATTTCATGAAAATTGATTATGTCAGGGTCTACAAATAACAACTGACAATCAACAGCAAAAAGTCCCGTTCGTACTGCACGAGCGGGACTTTTTCTTTGTCAGTTCTCCTCGGACTTCTTACGCATTTCGTCGGGAAAATTGCAATCATAAGGTAATCATAATGC
>CAMWRN010000032.1 GCA_947176675.1 uncultured Clostridia bacterium
CTTTTAGGTCAGCCGTTTACAATTGAGAGCGAAAATAAACAATATGTTGAACTTTAGTTGACTTTCCGTAGGGAAACACCAACAAACCGCCAATTTAAGCCATTTCCCAAAATGCTGAAATGGCAAAATCACAAAAATCAAGTAAAAACAAGCAGAAAGCACTAATCCCCGACTACTGAAAAAAGTAGTCGGGGATTTTTTTGTTTGTTGAAAAAAATAAAAATAACGAAAGCGTTCTGATGAAAGTCGGAACGCTTTTTGTGTTTTAGGAGGAAAAATTTATGCACAAAAGCACAGAAACCGCTACTGAAAATCGGCAAAGCGGAATAGAAAAAATTGTCGAAATACTGAACAGCGATGTTATCATTTTCCCGAAAACCATTTTAAGGTGTGACGAGGTTTACGAGGAAAGTAAGATGTTGTTCTCACTTATTTTCACACACTCTCTCCAAAATCACGCAGAGGATCGCAACATCTGTCTGACTGTTACCCAAGAGATGAAAGCAATTCTGGGGGCTATGTCCGATGAAGATATACAGCTTAACTGCTGTTGCAAAAATAGCAAAGTCGGAGTAATCAAGTCGGAAGTGCTGTATCTCATAAACCACGGAAAAATTCACAAGTGTATTCGCGAAACAGGAAAGGGGGCGGTCTGAATGGCAGCTTACAATCTCTCGGCGGTAATCCAGCTTCTCAACCCCGACAACACTATCTCGGCGCACCGTATGTTGGCTCACGCAATCGGTATGACCGAAACTATTATTTATTCCGCTCTCATTTCCAAGCAGACCTATTACTCCCAAAAAGGTATGCTCCTTGAGGGCGGCTGGTTTTTCTCCACGTCTTACGACTTGCAGGAAAGCACAACGTTCGGCATTAAGGCGCAGCGAACGGCGATAAAGCACCTTATCGAACACGGAATGATTGAAAGCGAGTACAAGGGCTTACCCGCAAAACGGTATTTCAAGGTCGTGGACGATACCGAAAACCTTATGCGCCTTATAGACGAGGGTACTGTCATTGCACAGGGCATTGTCAATAACTCTAAAGAAAAAATCTCCGAAAAATCGCAGAGCCGAAGCGGTAAGCCGTCGGAAAAAGCTGTACATACTGACACATCAGCCATAGAGCCAAAGGCTGTTTCTTGTTCTGACCCTGCGGATATTCCTTGTTCTTACCCCAAGGCAGTAACAAGAGACTGCCCTGCGGACACCAAAACCAAAGATAATATAAAACCTAAGAAATTTAATCGTGAGATAAATCGATCTATCAATCGATCTGACAAATCGGGAAATCGGCAAAATACCCCAAGTGTTGAAAATGTTAAAAAGACTGACAGACAGAATTACAAGCCGATGAAATTTACGGAGGTTATGAAAAGTCTCGGACTTGACTGGTATGACTTGACGGCAAACGAGCCGAAGTCTGAAAAGCATTTTGAATACTGGGACGAAACCGACAGGAAAACGCAGAAATGTAAAATACCTTATTCGTTGAAAAACGACAAGCGGAATATGAAAGCCGCTTTACGTTATCTTTGCGCCTACAGCTATTATTTCAGCGAGAACAGGGACGAACAGCGGCGAGCCTTATGGGAAACTATGATATGCTCCATTGCCGAAATGGTGGAGTATGACAGCGCAAGAGTAAACGGCAAACAGGTTATGTACTATGAAATTATCGACCGTCTGAATGACATTGTATCTCAATCGTATATTTCCGAATGCTTTGTCAGCTTTGAGGACGAGTGGACTAAGATTGTTTCCGAAAAAGAAATAACGCACCCGAAAGCATATATGAAATCCTGCTTGTGGAATTGGATATGCGATTATGAGTTTGAGGAATACAACGACATAGCGAAATGGAGGTAACCGGCTTTGAACAGGCAAAGAGCTCCGCCCCGATCTGACAGAGGCAGAAAACTATAAAAAACGAAAGGATTTTGAATTTATGAATTACGCCGAAAAACAAAAAGCAGAGATCGCGACCGTTTCACCGAGGACGATAAAAATAAATTTATCGGACGAGGACGTTAAACGGCTGTACGAAAAAGCGGCGGGAGCGTCTATTACTCCCGAAGAGCTTATTGAAAATTTCATAGCGGACCTTGTGTGCGGTACTCACACAAACGGCTCTGATGAAAGACAGCGCGCCGAGGAATGGTTTGAGAGATGTTGGTTTTCTCTTGATTACTACGGCTCTTTTCTCGCATATCTCGTGAAAAACAGCGAATACAGTTATTTCGCCGAACAGCAAAAAATCATTTCCGAATGTAAGGACGAATTGTCGGAGCTTGACATTTCCGAGTATGACAGCGAGGAAGAATATGACGAGGAAAAGGAATACATCACAAGGCGTTTGGAACAAGCGAACGAGGAAATAAAAGAGATGTTTGACGAATACTGCAAACACGGCGAAAATCCCGAAACCATAGAGCAGGAAACCAAGCGTATCTCGATATATCGGGACGGCTTGAAAAATGCTCTTGCTCACGAAAAAGAAAGGACGGTCTGAATTATGAATTACAGGAATTTTAATAACCCCGCTTCAAGAGAAAGCGGAGAAGAAACCGAAAAGAAGCAGGAGGCGTTTACATACGGAACGCCCGAAAGCGGAAAGAGCTTCGGTGCAAATTACGAAGATGTCTGCGCCGCTCTTGATAATGAATTTGATATGTTTACTAAAGTCGCTGAAATTCTTGCAAGGCAGGAATACAAAAAAAGAAGATTTTACAGTTTTCTCAAAAAAGCAATTTACGCATTTTCCGCTGTTTTGTTTTTTTCGGGAATTATCGTTTTTGCTAAAATCCGAAAATCGGACAAAGGCGGGAAATCGAAAAAAACAAAAAATCAGTAGGAGGTCTGCCGTGGAAAATTTGAAACTGGACGAAATCGAAAAACTTCCGCGGGACTATCTGACAGTTAAAGAAGCCGCCGCCGTAATGGGAATAGCTTGCAGTACGCTGTATAAAAATTATCGGCAAATGCCCTTTCCCGTTTTAAGGGCGGGGCGAAGCTACAGAATACCTAAAAAGCCGTTTGTAGAGTATATGCGAACAGGGCGCACCGCCAATGACCGCTGAAATGCGGTTTTGGCAAGTCTGAAAGCCGTTTTGCGGGTGGTCGGGAGGGAAAGCGGCTTGTAGGACAGCAAGCGCAGAAAAGTAATATTACTTTTCAAAACGGACGTTAAAAACCGCCGTTTTTTAGGGATAAATCCCTAAGACCCTAATTTTACAGAAAGGAAAATTTATATGCCAGCAAGAGATACAACTAAGCAGAAACTTGTGTATTTTTCTCCCGATGAATGGCAAACAGTATGCGAACGTGCCGCTGCTCTTAATCAGAGGACAGGGACGTATATTCGCAGAATTGCTGTTCGGGGATCTGTCAAAAGCTTTGATATGAAGCAGTTTAACCACCTCATAATGTCGTTCAATCGTATCGGTAACGAGATAAATCAAATCGTCCGAGTTGCAAACAGCACGAAATCCATTTACGCCAAAGACCTTGAAGATATGAAAAAATCCTTTGAGGACTTGCGGACGGTTTTTGCAAATTATCTTCTGCCGATAAAATCTCTGGATATTGTGAAAGGCGATTAAATGGCAGTTATAAAACATATCGCAATCCACCAATCGCCGCTGAAACTTATTCGGTATATTCTCAATGGTGACAAAACCGATGAAATGCGTTTTGCCACAGGATTACAAGTTACTCCGAATGTTGCGGCGGCGTATATGGAGATGTCCGCAAACTTTGAGAATTTTTCGGGAGAACGGTTTTATAAAAAATCGCTTAACCGAAAAAATCTCGGTGATAATGAAACTCTCCAAAAAGAAAAAATCAGACTGCACCATTATATTCAATCTTTTAAGTCTAACGAAGTCACGCCCGAAGAAGCTCACAGGATAGGTGTGGAATGGGCGAAAAAGGTTTTTGGAGAAAATCATCAGGTGTTGGTTACTACTCATACTAATTGTAAGCATATCCATAATCACTTTGCGGTAGCCGCATATGACCTTGACGGTAAAGCGTGGTACGACAATAAGGAAACGCTGGAACGCTGCCGTGACATTTCCGATAAAATATGTAAGGCACACGGACTAAGCGTTATTGAAAAGCCGCGGTACCGCGCAAATCACAAATATGCCGACTGGCTTGCGAGGCAAAAAAACGTTTCTTGGAAAACACGGCTTTGTGACGATATTGATAAACTGGTTTTGCGGGAAGATGTAAAATCCGTTAAAGATTTAGCGGAGCAATTGAGAGAAAAAGGCTATGCCGTAACTCTCAAAAAATATCTCTCAATCAAGGCGGCGAGAAATCGAAAGGCTGTCAGAAGTTTGCGTTTAGGGGACGGTTACGGTATCGAGGAACTCCAATACCGTATAGAAAACAAGGACAGAGAAATCAGCTTGTCGGCTGTTGCAAGGTATCAGGGTATTCAGCGCGAGTATGCTATGTGCTTGCGTGAACTGCAAATTACGGTATACCGAAAGGAGGAAAATTCTCACAATGTCACATATGGGGAGCTTCGCAGAAATGCCGAGCTTCTTACATACTTATGCAGCAACAATATTCATTCCGATGAAGATTTTCGGAATACGGTCAATGCCGCAGCGGAGAAATCCGACAAACTGAAAAAATTACGTGACGGTCTGTTTGCCGAAATCGAACAGGAGGAAAAAATCCTGCAAGACGGCGCGAGGTTTGTGGAGCTTAATAAAATAAAAATGCCGACCGCAGACCAGCTTGACGAACTGGCGGGACTAAGTTATCTTGCAAAATACAATTTACGGTCCTCGGAGGATATAACTGCTCACGGCAAAACCCTTGAAAAGCTGAAAACGGAATTATCCGACGCGGAAAAAAATTTTGAAGCCTCCGTAACCGAAAAACGGCATGCGGCTGAAAATTACAAAACCTACTTGCGGCAAATGCAGAGCGATTACGATTACGTTCTTGAAAAGCTGAAACGGGAACGGGAGGAAATCAGGATCGCTGAACAGGATTTGCAAACAGAGCAGGAGCAAGCGGTACAAACAAATCAAAAATACTACCGATAGAAAGGAATTTTAAAATGGGAAAAGTAACTTTGATAACAGGCAGCGGGAAAAGCGGAAAGTCAAGGTGGGCTGTGTCCTGCTTTGACTGCTGTAACAACATTCAGTACCTATGCACTTCTCCAAAGCTTGATAAAAGCACTATGGAAAGGATCGTATACAACGAGAGCAGTCACAACGTCTGCTGGGACTTGAGGTGCAATTTCAGATTTGACGCTCCTCCCGACGATCTGTCCGATTATAATAATTTCATAATCGACAGTATAAGCGACTTGGCGGCACGAACATTTTATTATGATTTGAAAATTCTCGGCTTCTCGGAAATTTACGGAATTGAGGAACGGACGGAGCAATTCATTCATCAGGCATTGGAATTTGTGAGGAAGATAAAAACCTCAGGCGGCAACGCTGTTGTCATTACCAACGAGGCGGGCTTTCTGCAAAATATGAAAGACGATGAAACGGCAGTATACAAAAATGTGTTGTGTACCCTTAATCAGCGTATTGCCGCTCTTGCAGACGAGGTGTATTTCTCTGTCAGCGGCATACAGTTTAAAATCAAGTAGGAGGGAAACGGTTATGTCTAATTCGTGTGCAACAATAATAGCTTTCTGTATAGCGTTAATAATGTTTGTCTGCCTTGCCGCTCCGTATTATCAAAACCATATGGAACAGAAAGAGGCTGACGTTCAGATCACAAGCGGGATTATTTCCAATATGACAGCCGAAACCGATGACGGCAGCGGCAAACTTGAAACGGTCTACACCATTTATATCCGCGGCAGTTATGTATATGACGAAGAAGAACGGACAGGCGAACGGAGCTTGACGGTCCCGCTTGAATTTTTTATGCGCTTTGAGACTGGAGACTTTGTTTCCGAGGAAGAACTAAAAAGCGTATCGGATTTTTCCGATACGCCGTAAAAATTACTTTTCCGCATTGTCCTCATAATATTTCTCGATAACTTCTGCAATGTGCCGTTTAAGGTGCTGGGCGGGAGTTGTGCCGTTCTCGGTACAGATTTTCTTGAATAGCTCGGCGTCCTCCTTACGTATGAAGCAGGACACGGTTTTCATATTTTCCTTGTCCCATTTGCGGTTAGAAGCCTTTTTCTTTTCGGATACCATATTATCACCTTTGCAATGTAAATTTCTTTATTTTAAGTATATCATATACATCACACTATTGATAGTGCCAAAATTTACAAAAATTTCAGGATATTTTTGTCAGGAAATACTATTGACTGGCACTATTGATAGTGTTATACTGTTATTGTAAGCAAAAACAAAAAATTCCCCATTGGGGAACTGAAAGGCGGTCTGAAATGAACGAAAATGATTTAACCAAATTGCAAAGCGGGCTTGATGTGGCGAATATGTTTATCAAAGCCGCGGAGGACGTAAAGCGGGAAAACGCAGAACGTGAGAAACGCAACAAGGAAAAGGCGGCTGCCGCTGTCGAAAGGAGGCAAAGGGAAAGGGCGCTTGATGAAGCCTACGCCGAGTATTGCAGGAGCAATCCCCCAACGGAAAGCGAGTGCAGGGAGGCCTTGGAAACAATCAGAGCCTGCATTGACGGAAAGGAGGAAAATTGTGACAAAACGTGAAATAAACAGCATTGAAAAGGTAAAACAGGAGTACCTTTTTAAAATGAGTAGTGCGGGAGAAATATTCCGTTTACCTCCCCACGAATATGACAGACTTGACGAAAGCACGAAACGGACAGCAGACAGGCAGTTAGGTTATGCCGAGGGAATATATCAAACGCTTGCGCTGTTAGGTCTGGCAGACGGTTTACCCGAAATTGATTTTTGAAATTATAGGAGGAAAAATTTATGTTTGAAAACAGAAGTGAAGCACACGGACGTGTGTTAGAGGCAATCGACGACATCAAGGCTTGCTGCGAGGTAAGCAACTACTATATGGAATGGAGTGACATTGCCGCTTCGTCCATTCAGGCGTTCTTAGAGGACTTGACCGCCGAACAGGTTGACGATACCTGCGGAGCTTTCAGAGAGTACATCACCGAAAACGCAAAGGAGAATGAAAACCTTGCAAGCGGCGTAAAGGACGCTCTTACAATCTGTCTGAATGAAATGCTGGACTACATCGGGGACGTTCCCGACGGAGACGAGGACAGCGAGGACGAGGAAGATTATTCCGATTACGACCGTGAAACGGCATACCTTGTTAAAGTTATGAAAGCCGAACTCAATCGGCTTGAAGAAATGAACGTGTAAGGAGGTAACAGAAAATGGGAAAAATTATTGCTATTGCAAATCAAAAGGGCGGAGTGGGTAAAACCACTACCGCCGTACACCTTGCGGCGGCTCTGAAACTGGACGAAAAAAAGGTTCTGCTTGTGGATTTTGACACGCAGGGAGACGCTTCGGCGTATCTTGGCTTTGACGGAAACGAAAATGAAAGTATCAGCACATTGTTCAAGTCTTTTGTTTCGGGGACTGAGGTAAATATAGACGATTTTATACATACAAGCGAAAGAAACGGCGGCATTGATTACATTCCGTCTGATTTAAGCCTTGCAGAAGCTGAATTGTATTTAGTCTCGGTAATGGCAAGAGAAACGGTTTTGAAACGTCTTTTAGAACAAGTCAAGGACAATTACGACTACATAATCATAGACTGTCAGGCTTCTTTAGGCGTACTTGTTATAAACGCTCTTACAGCCGCAGACGGCGTAATCATACCCGCCCAAACACAGGAATTTTCAAAAAAGGCTTTGAACGCTGTAACGAACACAATCTCACAAATTCAGAAAACTATAAACCCCAACCTTGAATTTTTAGGCGTTTTGCCCACTATGGTTGATAATACCGCTATGACAAGGGACACAAGTCAAGAGTACAAAGAAACATTCGGTGAAAAGATTTTCTCGACAGGCATATCCCGTTCGGTTACTGCTTCATATTCAAGTCGTGACAAAAAGGCGTTGTGCTTTAAGAATAGCTCAAAAATCGGACTGCAATACAAAGCCTTTGCCGAAGAAGTAGAAAGGAGAGTATAAGGTTATGGGATTTGATATAACTTCAATGCTGGGAATGTCGCCAACAGGCGGCGTTCAGACAAACACCATTATGAACGCTCCGCTTGACAGCCTTATCCCCTATCACAATCACAAGTTTAAGCTATACGAGGGTGAACGTCTTGAAGATATGGTACAGAGCATAAAGACAAACGGTGTACTCAACCCGATTATAGCACGTCCCGCAAGCGAGATAGGCAAGTATGAAATACTTGCGGGACATAACAGATGTAACGCCGCAAGGTTAGCGGGATTGACCGTTGTCCCTTGCATTGTCAAGAACGGTCTGACGGACGAGGAAGCGGAGGTTTACGTTGTAGAAACAAACCTTATGCAGAGAGGTTTTAACGATTTAAGCATATCCGAACAAGCGACCGTAATCGCATATCAGCACTCAAAAATGTTCACCGATGAAAAGGCAGAAGCGATACGCACGGAAATACAGAACTTAGAAAACGGCGAATATACGGAGGATAATTCGGGAAATGTTTACATCAACGAAAATGGCAAAAGCAAACTGGCTATTGTCGGTACGGAATATAAGCTATCTAAAAACAGCGTAGCAAGACTGGTCCGAATAAGCAAGCTGACCGAGGAACTACTCCCAAGCATTGATTTGAAGTTACTGCCCGTTCGTGCAGGAGTTGAGTTTTCTTATATTTCAAAAAATGCTCAAAAAGCAATATTTGAATACTTTAAGGAAACCGTTGTAAGGGACGGTAAAGAGTATCAGGCGGTAAGAATTGATATGAAAACCGCTCCTGCATTGCGTGAGCTTTTTAAGGACTTTGACGGCAGCATTAAAACAGCCGTAAAAATGCTTGAAAGCTATTCAAAGGGTGCAGAGGACAAGCCGAAAAAGCCTAAACCACGCAAGCTGAACGCTGACATATACAGCAAATACTTTGACGAGCAGGAAACAGACGAGTACGTTAATAGCATAATTGATGAAGCCTTGCAGATGTACTTTGAACGAGAAAAGGAGGAAATACAGTAATTCCCCATTGGGGAACTGATAAAATTGAATACACAAGCATAAGGGCGATATTGTGAGAACAGTATCGCCTTATTTTTTTGCCCTTTCGTAAAATTAACCGTTTTGCGAAAGGGCATTTTTTGTTTTATTTTGTTGGATTTTATTTATTATAGCACATTTTGGAATAACCGTCAAGCAATTTATGGCTGTTTTAACAGACCGTAATTTGATAAACACACGAAAATCGGGCGGCATAGAGGCTTTCGCATAATCAATTACTGTGTCTGTGCCGTCAAAATAAACGTCAAATCGGAGGTAATACTATGGCAAGAAAGGGATTAAACATATATAAACGCAGGGACGGTCGCTGGGAGGGTCGCTATAGGAGCGGCTTCACACCTGACGGTAAGACAAAATACTGCTCTGTCTACGGAAAAAGTTATTCAGCCGTCAGAGAAATTATCGAGCAAAAACGTGTTGAATACAGCAGCGGTGCGGAATGTTCCTGCAAATCAACTGTCGGAGAGGTAATAAAGATGTGGCTTGAGGACGTAAAAAATAAGGTAAAAGCGTCTACCCTTGCAAACTATGAATTGAAGCTGAACAAGCATATTTTACCGTATTTTTCGGGCATAAGGTATGAAAAGCTGACGGCTGATAACCTTAATATTTTTATATCACATAAAACGGAGGAAAAGCTATCCGCAAAATATATTGCAGATATTGTTGTACTGCTGAAATCGGCGGCAAGGTTCGCCCAACGCCGCTATGGCTACGCCAACAGGATAGACAGCGTGACATTGCCAAAGTCCGATAAAAAGCCTGACAGCATGCTTTTGTCCGCTGCCGAACAATCTAAACTGAAATCGGTGTTGCTTACTTCTCCAACTTGCTCCAACGTTGGAATACTGCTCTCGGCGGCTACGGGAATAAGAATAGGCGAATTATGCGCCTTAAAATGGGAGAACATTGACCTTGAAAAAAGGATTTTGACCGTCAAACAGACCGTACAGCGGGTTATGAACAGGGGCGGCGGTACACGGCTGATAGTAACGTCCCCAAAGAGCGTAAGCTCGGAGCGTGAAATTCCTCTGCCCGATTTTATTCTGCCATATCTCAAAAATATCAAAGCGGACGGCGGCTGTTATCTTCTGTCGGGCAGCAGCAGGATAATAGAGCCTCGGACAATGCAGTACCGTTTCAAGAGTGTTCTTAAACGCTGTGCCCTGCCCTATGTTAATTTCCACGCCCTGCGGCATATGTTTGCGACAAGCTGTATTGCTCTCGGCTTTGATGTGAAAACGCTTTCGGAAATACTCGGTCATAGCTCTGTACAGATAACCTTAAACCGCTATGTACATTCCTCCATGGAGAGAAAGCAAAGTTGTATGAAGCTGTTTTCGGATAGCTTTGCCGCTTAATTTGTCACGTCAAAAAGTCCGTCAATGGTATTAAATTATTCGCTGACTTTCGTACTTCAACCGAATAATTCCGCAAAACGGTTAATTTTGCGAAAGATGATTTAATGCTTTGCAATATATATTATAACCTATAAATTGATAATATATAAACAAATATTTCAGCGATCGGAGAAAACCGTATGATTACCTCATTTAAAGCATTTGCCGCCTTTTTTCTTTCCGTTTTCCTTACTGTCAGCGGAACAGGCTGTACAATGCAAAGCGGCGATTTTGACAGTGTTACTGCCCAAACTACTGTATGTGACGCCGTTGCTGACAATGGCAGTACCCACGATATACAGCAGGAGATTGCTGACGAGCAGTCGGAAATGGCGGCACATAAGCACACGACCGCAAGTATTAAAACAGAAAAAAAGTCAGCCTACGAAAGTTTTTCGCTGTCTGACGTACCCAAATACACGGGCGAGGCATATGCGGTTATAAATGACAATGTGCCGTTCTTTAGTAAATCGGAGCTGTCGGTCAAGTCATTTGAGACATACTCCGACTTTGACGATTTAGGCAGGTGCGGTACGGCTTATGCTTGCATAGGCAAAGATATTATGCCTACCGAGGAACGCGGGAAAATCGGCTCTGTAAGACCCACAGGCTGGCATACGGTCAAGTATGATAGCGTAGACGGCAAGTACCTATATAACCGATGTCACCTTATCGGTTATCAGCTTAGCGGCGAGAACGCCAACGAGCAAAATCTGATAACAGGTACTCGGTATCTCAACACCGCGGGTATGCTGCCGTTCGAGGATATGACCGCCAATTATGTTGAGGAAACCAATAATCACGTTATGTACCGTGTAACGCCTATGTTTGACGGTAGTAATCTTTTGGCAGACGGCGTACTTATGGAGGGATATTCCGTTGAGGACAGCGGTGAGGGTATATGCTTCTGCGTTTTCTGCTATAACGTTCAACCCGACATCATAATAGATTATTCGGACGGGAGCAGCAGGGAACATTCCGCCGAAACGACCGTGACCGCAGCTCCGAGGCAGAAAGAAACGCACAACACGCCGAGTACCGAGAAGCAGGGTACGACATACATTTTGAACACCAACACAAAGAAATTTCACTATCCGTTCTGCTCCGGCGTGGATCAGATGAAAGAGAAGAACAAGAAAGAGTTTTGCGGAGACAGAGAGGACGTTATCTCACAGGGGTATTTGCCTTGTAAAAAGTGCAATCCGTAGATATAATTATATATTGATAGTTTGGCTCTTGTAATTTCACAAGAGCCTATTATTTGACTTTTGCCTATTATTATGCTATCATATGAAATCGGAGGATATGAGTATGAAAATAATTTCGTGGAATGTAAACGGTATTCGCGCGGCGTGGGCTCACGGTCTGTCGCTCTTTCTTGATAACAGCGACGCTGATATATACTGATTTCAGGAAACTAAGGTACAAGAGCCAGTACATATGCTGGAGCTTGACGGATATTACCCATTCTGGAACTGCTGTAAAAACAGGAAAGCATATTCGGGTACATTGTGCCTATCACGAATTAAACCAATATCTCACCGATACGGTATGTCAAACTGCACCGAGAACGAGGGACGGGTAATAACTCTTGAATTTGCGGACTTTTATCTTGTAAACTGTTATGTTCCAAATGCTCAACATTCCTATGACCGTTCTGACTTTCGTGCTGAATGGGATAAAGACCTTTTTAATTATATATCTGAACTCAAAGACTGCAAGCCTGTTATCATCTGCGGAGATTTTAACGTAGCCATATCAAATAAGGATATATATACCGCAAGTAAGTGGGTAGAGATAAATGCACAAGGCTTTCAATCCGTTGAACGGGAAAATTTGGGGAATCTCCTTGACATCGGATTTATTGACAGCTTTAGGGTATTGCACCCCGATGAAACGAACAGATTTTCTTGGTGGTCTAACAGAAAATTTAAGCGCAAGGAAAACCGAGGCTGGAGATTAGATTACTTTTTTGTTGACAATATAATTTCGGATAAAATCAAATGTTCAGATATTTTAGACGATATTCGCGGCTCGGATCATTGCCCCATAATGCTTGATGTTGACTTATGCGGATATGAATTAGAAAAAATCGACCGTTCCGTTCAGCATAAATCAAAATTAAGATTTTCAGATTTGCTCTTTATAGGGCATTATGAATTTCTAAAAAACGGCGCAAGAACGGATATGACAAGCATATGAGAAAGTATTGATTGGCAGAAAGCAGAGAATACTTTGAAAAATATGCAGGAGGCATTGTCAAAATCTGCATACTCTCACAATATGAGTTTGATTGAAAAGTGGCAGAAGAAAATTGTATATTCTCTTGAAGCAAAGGTGCTTGCAGTCAGGCACGTTTGCGGAACTGCCGCAACAACAGGTGTTGACGGCATTAAATGGCATACGCCGCACGAAAAAATGTCAGCGGCATTATCACTAACCTCCAAAGGGTATACGGCTATGCCCTCACGTATGCTGATTATTAAATGCAGTAACGGCAAGGAAAGGCGAATACATATAGACACGTATTACGACAGGGCGATGCAGGCTCTGTATTCATTTGCACTTGACCCGATCTCGGAGTCTTGGGCAGACAGGAAATCATTTGCATTTCGCAAGGGACGTTCTACATATGACGCAAACGAATATGTCAAAATGGCATTATCCGGCGAGGACGCTCCCGAATGGGTATTTATTGGTGATGTAAAACAATGTTACGAGCATATAAGCCACGAATGGGTATTAAATCATATTCCGCTGCCACAGGGTATACTGGAGCAATTTTTGGCGGCAGGGTATGTTGTTTCGGGAGATTTATTTCCTGTTGACACAGGAGTGGCAATCGGCTCTGTTATTGCTCCTATAATCGCCAATATGGTTTTAGACGGCTTGCAGGACTACATATACGATAAACTGTACAATGGCAGGAAAATTGTATATCCGCTTGATGATGTGGATTTTGCGGACGGTAATATGATACGGTATGCAGACGATATATTGATAACGGCACGAAGCCGTGAAAACGCAGAAAAATTTAGAATATGGACGGAGGATTTTTTAAAGGAACGCGGATTAATTCTCTCGGAGGAAAAAAGTAAAACTGTACATATAAGCGAGGGCTTTGATTTTGTTTCAAGGCATTATGCAAAGCATAATAATCACGTATATGCTTACCCGACACAACGGTCTGTTGACCGTTTTAAAAGCAATGCCAGCGAAACAATATATAATCACACAGGATCGCAAAAATCCTTGATAAAAACCATAAACAGAAAAATTGACGGCTGGTGTTCGTACCATAAGGTCGAAGAATCCGCTGACGTGTTCCGTCACCTTGACGTATATATAAAAACTATTCTGCTTGATGTTTGCAAGCAGAAACACCCTAAATGGGATATGGATAAAACACTTGGCAAATACTGGTATCAGGAGTATGACGGTACATACTCCTACGCTTTGCCCGAACGCAGGGACATTAAAGTGAAGAGGCTTTCCGACACTATACTGACTACCCATAAGGCTGTTAAAACAAATGTCAATCCCTATATTGATTTTGAGTATTACGAAATACGGGAGGCAAAAAAGGACATTCAGAATGTTGTGGGAAAATATAAGCCTATTTGGGAAAGGCAAAACGGCTGCTGTTACTACTGCGGCAAGCCGATTTTGCGTGACGAGACTAAGGAAATAATAGAGATTGCGGGAGTAATACGTAAATATTGTGAGGTATACGTTCACGAGATATGTATGTATTGCTCGGTAGATTATGTTGACGTTGTGGAGCTGCCCGACACAATACAAGATGTAGCGGATATTGTTGCGAATATGAATACGCCGCAAATCAGTATTAGTCAAAAGTATCTTCCGCTCTACAACTATTTTCGTGCAAGCAGCACATCGGTTATAAAGCTGTCTTTTGAGAAGATTGAAGAAATAATAGGGGGCAAACTTAGCAGAGTAGCGTATACACGCCGTGAGTTTTGGTTCAGGCGCGGACTTAACACTATTAGTCAATGCTGGCTTGACAACGGATACTACATAACCGATGTAGACTTAAAAAAGGAGCGAGTGACGTTTCAGCTTGAAGTTACCAATAAAAAAACCGTTAATGTTGATATTCCCGACTGCATAGCTAACAGGCGTATTCCTGCCGAGGCAAAGTACGAACTTGAAAATTATTATCAGTATTTGATTAAGAAGTATAGGCTGTAATTCCCCATTGGAGAATTATCTTATACAATAAAAT
>CAMWRN010000033.1 GCA_947176675.1 uncultured Clostridia bacterium
AATTCAGCTCCGTTTATTTCCCCTAAAACTTCGACCTTAATTTCTGACGTGAAGACGCGGGGCTTCCCGAATCGCTGCTTGTGAAAAATCCAAATACTTGTTTGAGAATACCAATGCGGCCACATTTAAGAAGCCTTAATCTATCAAATTCAGTAGCTATCGCAGTTTACGAAGTGCTTCGACAGTGGGATTTTCCCAACCTTGCTGCGGAGGGAAAGCTTACTCAATATGATTGGGAATAAATTACTAAAAATAAAAAACAAAAAGGATTGATGCAAATGAGCAAGATCAAACTTATGACCGATTCGGCGTCCGATATTCCACAGGAGCTGGAAAAAAAGTATGACATAAGGATACTTCGTTTCCCTATTACGTTGGGGGATAAATCGTTCTACGACAGGGATTACGATAATTTAGAGTACTACAAAATGCTCAAAGAATCAAAAGATTTCCCCACCCACGCACAGATCACTACCTTTGAATTTGAGGAGTTGTACAAGGAATACTTTGATCAGGGTTACGACGACCTTATATACGTTGCGATCGCTTCTCTCGGCTCAGCAACCTACAGCAACGCTGTTATGGCTATTGACAGCTTTTATGAAGCAAATCCCGAAGCAAAGGGCAAGTTCAATGTTCATGTTATTGATTCGGGGAACTATACTGGTGTTTACGGATACCCGCTTATTCGGTCTGCCGAAAAGATAGAAAAGGGAGCAACCGCAGAAGAAGTCATCTCATATATGAACGACTGGCTTGCAAACGCGGAAGTACACTTTGGGTGCTACACTCTTGAATTTGTAAAACGTTCGGGACGTGTCAGCACCGCCGCCGCTTTTGTTGGAGAACTTATGGGGCTCCGTCCTGTGATACAGATCAAAAAGGGCGTTTCCACCACCGACGCAAAGGTGAGGGGCGACAAAGCGGTAATTCCAAAAATTGTTGAGATAACCGCAAACAGGATAATTCCCCAAACGCCATATTGTCTTGTGTACGCCGACAACGACGAGCAGGAAAAGGAGCTTACAAAGGAGCTTACCAAAAAACTTGGTTACCCGCCGGAGATGTCTTTCAGGATAGGCGGTGTAATTGCAGCAAATGCAGGTCCAGATCTTGTGGGAGCGTTTTTTAAGGGTAAAGATTAATAAAAAGGCATTGCCGTATTTTAGCGGCAATGCTTTTTTTTTAGTTCACACGAACCATCATATCACCTACAATGATCTTTTTTATCGAATCAATGTCAATAATATCATCAAACCTGTAGCAGATTTTTCTCGGTAAGCATTTTCGGATTACACCATATCATCGTGAAAGCATTGACTACAAGCTCCTCCGCGTCGCTTTCCGACAATGTAGACAAGATTATCCGGCGGATTATCATTCCCACATAGGTGTCATTTTTGTCTATAAGACTCTCCAATCCGCGCACGTCCCAGCTTTTCAGACGGCGCACAATTTCTTTATCGTTCATCGGCGATTCGCCTCCTTTCACCCTTATAGATGCTTTGGACAGCCAAAAGGTTACACGTCCGCAAAAATTTAAGCAAAGTTTTTCGTCAGGGTATTGAAATTTCCCCCAAAATCTGATAAAATAATATAGTATGTTTTTGAAAGGCGGCTTTTAGTATGGTTTCTGAATTTACAAATCTTATCGACTTGAACGATATGCCAGTAAAATGGTGGAATGATGTTCTTGCTCTCGGATCAGAAATATGCGATGCTCCCGAAAAGTATGCTCATGAATGCGACGGAAAAATCATGGCTACGCTTTTCTACGAACCGTCCACCCGCACCCAGATGTCCTTTCAGACAGCTATGCTGAAACTGGGTGGAACCATTATCGGATTTGACAACCCTGCTACATCATCTGTCGCAAAAGGAGAAAATCTAAAAGATACCACAAAGATCGTATCCGGATATGCCGACATCATGGTAATGCGCCACCCTAAAGAGGGTTCTGCAAAGGCTGCCGCCCTTACAGCGGAATGTCCTATAATCAATGCTGGAGACGGCGGACACCTCCACCCTACCCAGACTCTCACCGATATGCTTACCCTTTTAAAGGAAAAAGGCAGGCTTGATGATCTTACCGTTGGACTATGCGGAGACCTAAAGAACGGCAGAACCGTTCATTCGCTGTGCAAAGCGTTGTCCTGCTATCCAGACAATAAATTTGTACTTATTTCCACTCCCGAGCTCAGACTGCCTTTCTACATAAAGGATATCCTTAACGCCTGCGGCTGCGTTTTTAAAGAAGTTGATTCGATTGAAGAAACCATAAGCAGTTTAGACGTTCTATACATGACAAGAATTCAACAGGAACGTTTTTTCTCTGAAGAGGACTATAAGCGTCAGAAAGACGTCTACAGACTGGACAAGGCGAAAATGGCAAAAGCAAAACCCGACCTGTGCGTACTTCACCCTCTGCCACGCGTGGACGAGATCGCTATTGAAGTTGACGACGATCCGCGAGCTCTGTACTTCAAGCAGGCTAAGTACGGTATGTACGTCCGTATGGCTCTGATAATGACCATACTGAAAAATCAGAATCCCACTCCTTTGCTTACGGGAAAGGTCTCGGCGGGAAATACCTGTGCAAACCCAAACTGCATTACCAAAACCGAACCCTATCTTCCCAAATGTTTCCGAGGAAATGGTGATACACTTGAATGCGAATACTGCGACGAACGTTTCCTGCAAAAGCATTAAAATCTGCATGAAAAAGAAAAAGCTCCGTTTTCCGGAGAAAACGGAGCCGTAACTTTGTACTGTATGCAATCAGTCAACAATGAATTCCTTGATCTGAGCAAAAAACTCGGAAGCATCGTCGGTATGAGCTTCAAGCTTAATCGGCTTAGAGAGATCAAGGCTGAAAATACCCATGATGGATTTAGCGTCTACCGCATATCTTCCTGAAATAAGGTCAACGTCATAATCGCACTGAGATACAACAGTCACAAAGCTCTTGACATCGTTGATAGTACCCAACATTACTGTAGTCTTGTTCATAATTTGTCCCTCCAAAATAATGAGAATTTTTACCTATCGGTATACATATAGCATAGCAGTTTTATACCGTTAAGTCAAGAGAATTTTCAAAACTTTTTTTTAATTGTATATTTATATGCATTTTGGGACAATTAGTCCCCGTTTTCTTTTGTTATATTTCACAATTTTAGGTGATTTTATGAATATTTACTTTATAACCTTCGGCTGCAAGGTCAATCTGTACGAAACGGAAAACATGAAGCAGAACCTTTCCGAAAACGGACACCGCGCCGTTTTATCGGAAGACGAAGCGGATGCTTTCGTAATAAATTCCTGTACCGTTACAGAGGACAGCGACAAAAAATTAAAAAAGAAAATCAGGCAGCTTAAAAGGTCGTATCCCGAATCGATCATTATACTGACAGGCTGCTTTCCGCAGGCATTTGCCGATAAAGCAGCCGAGCTGTACGAAGCGGACATTGTTACGGGTACCAAAAACCGCGCTGCTCTTCCAGACCTGATTTCCCGTTTTGGTGATAACAAACAGCGAGAGGTAAGCGTTCTTCCTTACAGCCGAAAAGAAGCCTTTGAAAGCATGACAAACACAAGATACGACAATAACACCCGCGCTTTTGTGAAAATTCAGGACGGATGCAATATGTTCTGCTCATATTGCATTATTCCTTATTCGAGGGGCGGATTCCGCTCAAAGCCTCTTGACAGCATTGTTTCAGAGGTTTCAGCACTTGCTGCGGCAGGTTATAGGGAAGTTGTTCTGACTGGCATCAATCTTTCTTTTTACGGAGTGGACTTGGGTTTGCGGCTTGCAGACGCAGTTGAGGCAGTCTGTGAAGTTGAAGGTATAGAACGTGTGCGGTTGGGTTCGATCGAACCCGAAGTCATTTCAGCAGATGATATTAAACGGTTTGCGGAACATAAAAAGCTTTGTCCCCAGTTTCACCTGTCTCTCCAAAGCGGTTGCGATAAAACGCTGAACGCCATGAACAGACGGTACAGCTCCGCTGACTACGAGAACGTTGTAAAACTTTTAAGAACAAATTTTGAAAATTGTGCGATCACAACCGATATAATGGTTGGTTTCCCGGACGAAACCGATGATGATTTTGCAGAATCAATGAAATTCGCAGAGAAGATTGGCTTTGCCAAAACGCATATTTTCCCGTATTCGCGAAGAAAAGGCACTCCTGCTGCTGAAATGGAAGGGCAGATTCCCGAGGAAATAAAGCATTACCGCGCTGCAAAAATGTCTGAGGCTATGAAAATGCATCGAAAAGATTTTCTGCAAAGTCAGGTGGGGACAATCTCTACGGTGCTTTTTGAGAGAGAAAAAAGCGATGGTTTTCCCCACGGGTATACGCCAAATTACACGCCAGTAAAAATTTCAAAAAAAAATCACAATATTAGTTTGCGTAATCGCATTTTTTATGTTAAAATAATAGGGTTAGATGAAGATCGCTGTTTAGGCGAGATCTTATATGAAGGAGAGTAAAATTATGTCAGTCTTTCGTATCTATGTTGAAAAAAAACCGGAATATGCCGTCGAAGCTAAAAATCTTCTGTCGGATATAAAGACGGCTTTACGTCCGGATGGACTGAGGAATATCCGTATCCTTAACCGTTACGATGCCGAGGGTCTGAGCGAGGCGGATTTCAGACTGGCTGCGATCAATGTTTTCTCCGAGCCTGCGGTTGATGTTTGCTCCTATAAGCTTCCCGAAATCAAGGAAAACGAAACCGTTTTTGCGGTCGAGTATCTTCCGGGTCAGTTTGATCAGCGCGCAGATTCCTGCGAGCAGTGTATCCAGATACTTACCCAGGGCGAGCGGTGCAAGGTCAAAAATGCGCGGATCTATATTCTTGAGGGCAAACTTTCTCCAAAGGAACTCTCCGCTGTAAAATCCTACATCATAAACCCCGTTGAGAGTCGCGAAGCTTCTCTTGCGGAAGTGGAAACTCTTACCACGGAATATGATATTCCAACAACGGTCGAAACGCTTGAAAATTTCATTTACCTGAAAGAAGCGGAGCTTGTCAGCTTTATTGACAAATACGGTCTTGCCATGGATCTGGACGACATAAAGTTTTGCCAGAAATATTTTAAAGAAACAGAAAAGCGCGACCCCACCATAACTGAGATAAGAATGATTGACACCTACTGGTCCGATCACTGCCGTCACACAACGTTCCTGACTACTATTGATGACGCAGTCATCAACGCCGACTACATCAGAAAGACTTATGAACAATATATTAATGTTCGCAAAGAGCTTGGCAGAGGCAGCAAGCCTGTCACCCTTATGGACATTGCTACAATTGCCGCTAAAAAGCTGAAAAAGGACGGTATCCTCAAAGACCTGGACGAATCCGAGGAGATCAATGCCTGCTCCGTTAAGATCAAGGTAGATGTTGACGGAAACTTGCAGGACTGGCTGTTCATGTTTAAAAACGAGACCCACAACCACCCTACCGAGATCGAACCTTTCGGCGGAGCAGCTACATGTCTTGGCGGAGCTATCCGCGACCCGCTTTCAGGACGTTCCTACGTTTATCAGGCTATGCGAGTAACCGGCGCTTCCAACCCTCTTGTTCCCGTAGAGGATACTGTTCACGGCAAGCTTCCCCAGAGAAAAATTACTGTTGGAGCAGCTAACGGATACAGCTCCTACGGCAACCAGATCGGTCTTGCAACGGGTCATGTTGCGGAAGTTTACCATCCCGGCTACGTTGCAAAACGTCTTGAAATAGGTGCTGTTGTTGGTGCGGCTCCCGAAGAAAACGTTGTACGCGAGATTCCCCTGCCCGACGATGTTATCATACTCCTCGGAGGACGAACCGGACGCGATGGCTGCGGCGGAGCTACGGGCTCGTCCAAATCCCACACCGAGGCATCTCTTGAACATTGCGGTGCAGAAGTCCAAAAGGGTAATCCTCCAGAGGAGCGCAAGCTACAACGACTGTTCAGAAATCCCAACGTTACAAAGATGATAAAACGCTGCAACGACTTCGGCGCAGGCGGTGTTTCTGTTGCCATAGGCGAGCTTGCGGACGGTCTGGATATCGACCTTGACAAAGTTCCGAAAAAATATGACGGTCTTGACGGCACGGAGCTCGCTATATCCGAAAGTCAAGAGCGTATGGCCGTAGTTGTCCGCAAGGAAGACGCAGACAAGTTCATCGCCGAAGCCGCAAAGGAAAACCTTGAAGCTACGCTTGTTGCCGTGGTTACTGAAAAACCGCGTCTTAAAATGACATGGAACGGCAATGTTATTGTTGACCTTTCAAGAGAGTTCCTTAACTCCAACGGCGCAGAAAAGCACACTACCGTTGCGGTTCCCATTCCCGTTACGAAGCAGCTAAAAACCTACAGCGACACTGCCGACAGCTGGGAACTTCTGATGACAAACCTTAACATATGCTCGCAAAAGGGTCTTGTGGAATATTTCGACTCCACGATCGGAGCGGGTACGGTACTTATGCCTTTCGGCGGAAAATATCAGCTTACCCCGACTCAGGCAATGGCAGCGAAAATTCCCGTACTCAAAGGCGAGACCGATACCTGTTCAATCATGGGCTGGGGTTTTAATCCTTATGTTACCGACAGAAGTCCTTACCACGGAGCGATGTTCGCGGTCATTGAATCT
This sequence comes from uncultured Clostridia bacterium, assembly GCA_947176675.1. Taxonomy (GTDB): domain Bacteria; phylum Bacillota; class Clostridia; order Oscillospirales; family Ruminococcaceae; genus RGIG8773. Next base: position 6,651 of record CAMWRN010000033.1, read on the forward strand.
ATCGCAAAGCTTGTTGCGGCCGGCGGAAGCTATAAAAAATGCTGGCTGACTTTCCAGGAATATTTTGAAAGAACTCAGAACAACCCCACTCGCTGGGGCAAACCCTTTGCCGCTCTGCTTGGAGCGTTCAAGGCTCAGCTTGAGCTTGGCTGCGGAGCTATCGGAGGAAAGGACTCAATGTCGGGTACTTTTGAAAATATCGACGTTCCCTCAACGCTGGTTTCCTTTGCAGCAGGCGTAGCTTCAGCGAAAAATGTTATTTCTCCCGAATTCAAAAAGGCTGGGGACAAGGTTATACTTATCGTTCCCGATCTGGACGAAAATGGTCTGCCGGTGTTTGACAGCGTTAAGTCCTGCTTTGAAAAGGTGGAAAAACTTATTGAGGACAAGATCGCAGTGGCTGCCTGGGCAATCGGTTTCGGCGGAGTTGCGGAGGCTGTAGCGAAAATGTCCCTCGGAAACAGGATCGGCTTCAAGTTCGACAAGAAAATTTCCGACGATCTGCTGTTCTACTCTAGATACGGAGCATTCGTTGTTGAGCTGGACGGCGACCCGTTTACTGTAGAGAACGTTATCGGCGAGACTATTTCCGACTACAAGATCGACTGCAAGACCTACACTGTCGATATGGCTGACATTCAGAAAAAATGGGAGGACAGACTCGAACCCATATTCCCATGCAATATAAAGTCGGACGACAAGCCTGCAAAAATCTTCACTTATACTGCAAAGGATACCGTTCAGCACGCGTCATCGTTTGCTAAGCCTAAGGTGCTTATTCCCGTATTTCCCGGCACTAACTGCGAGTACGACACTGCAAAAGTATTCGAACGGGCGGGCGCCGATCCCGAAATTGTGGTTATAAAAAATCTTTCGACAGCGGCTCTCGAAGAAAGCGCGGCTTATTTTGAAAAGGCTGTAAAGCAATCCCAAATAATTATGATCCCCGGAGGATTTTCGGGAGGAGACGAACCTGACGGTTCGGGCAAATTCATCACTGCTTTCTTCCGCAATCCACGCGTAAAGGACGCTGTTCACGACCTGCTTGACAACCGCGACGGTCTTATGCTGGGCATATGCAACGGTTTCCAAGCTCTTATCAAGCTTGGTCTTGTTCCTTTCGGAAAAATTGTTGACATGACAGACGACTCCCCTACCCTTACGTTCAATACTATCGGCAGGCACCAGTCCATGATGGTAAACACGCGTATTGCTTCAACCAAGTCCCCATGGCTTGCAAGCTGCGAAGTCGGAGACATTCACAGAGTAGCCGTTTCCCACGGCGAGGGACGTTTTGTTGCTTCTTCAGAACTGATAAAACAGCTTGCGGACAACGGTCAGATCGCTACACAGTATGTAGATCATGACGGCGCACCCTCAATGAACATCAGATTCAATCCCAATGCTTCATTTGAAGCGATCGAGGGTATCACTTCACCTGACGGACGTATACTTGGCAAAATGTGCCACAGTGAACGTATAGGCACAGACGTATGCAAAAACGTTCCGGGAAACAAAGATCAGAAAATATTTGAGAGCGGAGTTGCATACTTCAAATAATAAAGTATTAATAAACTTTTAAGGAGGTTTTACAAATGAATTTCTTTAAAAAGCGTAAAAAAGACTTTATAAAAAAAGAGGTTAAGGAACTGATCGAATGGAATGAACCAAATGGCGACGGCTGTATGGTATCGGACATGATAACCAAGGACGGCTGGAAAGTTGGGTATATGTTCAGGGATGAACCATTGCCCGATCAGCCGGACAGCGGCTGGCACTTCTTCAAGGGAGACGAAGACGAGGAATACTCGGGGGACCCCGAAAATTTCCATATTTTCAAGCTTAACACTCTCTGCAATTACGACCCCGACGTAATACCATATCTTAATTCTCCGGTAGGAACTTATCTGATAAGGACTGCCGACGGTAATTTTATTCCCGACGACGGAACGATTTCTATTAACATGGAAAAACAAGAACAATAGAAAAATTCTCCGAAAGGACATAAGTCTTTTCGGAGAATTTTTTATTTATATAATATTATTTGGATTTTCCCAAAAAAGTAGGTCTGAACCATTTTCTGTAGCAGTCTATTATCAGCGTGAGCGCATATTCGTACAAAAGAAAAACCAGATTTCCCGCTACCAGAAGCGCAGGAATAAGCCACTCGTTATAGAAGCCGAATTCCTCGAACAGATCAAGAGTACCTAAAAGATTTGCGGTCACATAGTAGATTATCACTATCGAAATGTTAAATATCGCAAGCTTGCACAGCCAACACAATGCCTTTATCTTTATCTTTTCAAAATAGGATTTTGCAACGGGATAGTACCCGAAAAGCAGCGTAAAAAACAGCCACGCGTCCTTGTCTGGCGTAACGAAAAACGACAGCACCGACACCGCCGCATAGGTGACAAACGCCCAAGAGCTGCTTATCTCTATCGCCACAACAAATATAAGCATTCCCGCAAAAAGCGGCAAAGTTATGCTCAGCGGAGGGATCACCGCCGTCAGGAACATCAGCAACAGACACAACGCAGACACCACTCCGCCCAATGCAACTTTATAGCTAACTTTTTTCATAAAAATTCCCTTTCGTCAGCAGCAAGGTATGCAGTCCCCGCCCATACACTCGCAGCAGCAGTCAGCGCATATCAAACCGTTGCATATGTCGCAAACGCTGCACCCGAAGGTTCTTCCGTTTCCGCTAAAAGGACTTCCGTTGGGGTCGCCCTGCATATAACCGTTCCTGCTTTCGGACATATGTCTCAGTGCAGAGTTGTATTCGGGATTGTAAGGCTCCATTCTGCACGCCTGCGAAAAGTTTGAATACGCTTCGTTCAGCCACCCCTTTGCGTAGCAGACGCTTCCTTTAAGGAAGTACCATTCGGCGGTTTTTTCATCAATGTTTTCAAGCATACTGTCCGCATCATTGTAATTACCGTTCTGAAGCTGACGGCGCACCTCTGAAAATCCTCCCGCAAATGATTCTGCCCCTCCGCGGCGAATATTCATAATATTATCGAAAGCCTCGGTGATCTCCGCAAGCTTTTCCTCGTCACTCTCGTAACGGCGCATAAGACTTCTGTAAGCGTCTCTTATCTCCTCGTCGGAGGAAGTAGGCATTACTCCAAGAATTCTGTAAGGATCGTACATATTCGATATGCGGTCTAAGCCGCTCTCCTTTCCGTATCGTTTTATAGAAAACGCTACTGCTCCGCAAGTTCTTCGTTTTCCTCTTTTTTCTTGATAAGATCGTAAAATCCGTTTTTAAGTCCAAGATAAACAATGTTGTCAATGATCGGTTTGAACCGCTTTATTTCAAGTTGTACATATGAATCGGCAAGTGCGCCGAGAGTAAAATTCACACTGTCGGTCGTCCGCTTCTGTATTTCGGGAAGATTAAGTCCGTTTATAGTCGGATTGCCGATAACAAGCGGATTGAAGCCGCCTGTACGGAAATCCTTTTCCACATCGTCAAAAGCGTCGGCAATGTAGACATACCGTCCCAGAAGATATCCGAAACGCCGCAGGATACGGCGCTGCTCCTCGTCCTCGGAAAGTCCCGCAGCTATCTCGGCAAGAATATTCGACGACGGCTCGGAAGCGCGGTCTATTGATTTACAGTTGTCCTTTTCAAGCTTTGCCTGTCGGGACATCTGCTCAGCTGTATAGGCGGCAAGCTCAGGATAAAGTTTCTCCGCTTTAGTGTAGGATTTTTTCGTGATCTTTAACAGAAACCAAGGAAAAAATTTCGCCAAAAACAGTTTGTCGCCAAGATCGTCCTTAATTTTATTGTGTATCAATATCTCCGCTGCGGCGGCAGTATAGACAAGTCCTTCGGGAGCTTTAAGGCAGGGGGTTTTGCGCCATGGGTGAGCAATGCACCGCTGTGGTTCAACTTCAGCGGGGCTGTTGTTCAGCGCAAGAGCCATAAGTCCCAGAAACGCAAAATCGTAACTGAGAGTCATTCTCGAAACAAATCCGTATTCTTTGCCAAGGATCTTGCACAAACCGCAGTAAACTGCTTTATAGGTATCGTATTCACATATACGCATATGCGGCTTAAACGGTTTGACGTATCCGAACATGGCTCTCCCTCCTTTTTAACTATTAATTAAAGTATACCACATTCCGTTAAATATGTCAAATTTATTGAAATTTTTTCTTAAACCAAGAGGAACAATTGACATATTTGAAATGTCAAGATATAATTATAAAAAACTTATTTTGCAAAGGAGTAACGCATGAACTGCACTGACTATACAATAAGAAAAATTACCGTAAGCGAGCTGCCGAGGCTTACAGAGCTTTTTAATTACAACGATATTGACAGTATGATTTCGGAAAATACAAGCCTTATCCAAAACGGTTCGGGAGATATTTTTATTTTGCTTGAGGGTGAAAAAATCCTGGGCGAACTGCATGTCAGATATGAAAACAACGACCCGCTTGAAGCTGTGAGATGCGTTCGGGCGTATCTGTACGCATACCGTGTTCACAAGGACTCTCAGGGTATTGGACTGGGAAAGCTTCTTATGAAAACTGTGATTGATACTCTTGCGGCGGAGGGGTACTCCGAATTCACAATAGGTGTTGAAGACGATAACGACAGGGCTTTGCACATATACAAGGCGTTCGGTTTCAGCGAGGTCGTTTCACGAAAATATGAGGAATATCAAGGCGACGGGTATGAATACAATCTTTACCTGAAACGGTTGCTGTGATATTATTTGTTGTAAAATAATTAACAAAAAATTCATTGACAAAAACATTGGCGGGTGATATTATAATACCAATATGTTTAAAGGCTTTGATGAGGAGCAAAACGGACTGCGAAAATTCCCAGAGAGCTGCCGCTTGGTGCGAGGCAGTATTTTTCCGCCGATAATATATCACCTCGGAGCTTTCCGACGAACGGTTTTCCAAGTAGGACGGAACGGGTTTCTCCCGTTACAGAGAAGCGTATTGTTGGATACGGCAGAGTGCGGCACTATTGCCGAACGAGAGTGGTACCGTGGAGTTGTTTATACACCTTCACCTCTTGATTTTATCATGAGGTGAAGGTTTTTTATTTTGCAATTTTTTCTGAAAGGAAGTTTTTTATGATTTTGAACGGTTCGCAGATAATTCTGGAATGTCTTTTGGAACAGGGTGTGGACACAGTTTTCGGCTACCCAGGCGGTGCGGTGCTGAACATTTACGATGCGCTTTACGACTACAGCGACAAAATAACGCATATTCTCACCTCACACGAGCAGGGAGCTTCCCATGCAGCGGATGGATATGCCCGCTCCACGGGAAAAACCGGCGTTGTTATCGCTACCTCCGGTCCTGGCGCAACTAACCTTGTTACGGGTCTTGCTACGGCTTATATGGACAGTATCCCGATGGTTGCAATAACTGGAAATGTTGCCACTTCCCTGCTGGGTCTGGACAGCTTTCAGGAGGTTGACATAACAGGCATTACCATGCCGATCACTAAGCACAACTGTATTGTCAAAGATGTGTCCCAACTTGCAGATGCTATACGCAACGCGTTTTTTATTGCAAACGACGGACGGAAAGGTCCTGTGCTGATAGATATTCCCAAGGATATCACAGCAGCTAAATGCGATTACGAGCCGAAAAAACCAAGAAAACACATCTACTCGGCGAACAGCAGCGAAATCATTGCGGCAGCAGAGCTTATCTCGAGGTCTGCGAGACCGTTTATCTACGCAGGCGGAGGAGCGGTCTCCTGCGACGCTTATAATGAACTTGCAAAATTTGCCGAAATCATCGACGCGCCTGTTTCTCTTTCTCTTATGGGACAATGCGCTTTTGACAATACAAGTTCCCGATACACCGGCATGATGGGTATGCACGGTACAAAAACCTCTTCACTTGCTCTTACAGAATGTGATTTACTCATTGTTCTCGGTTCGCGCTTCTCGGACAGAGTCACCTGCAATTCGGATACATTCCGCAAAGCTGCCGGCAGGGCAAAGATACTCCACATCGACATCGATCCTGCCGAGATCAACAAAAATATTGCCGCCGATGCAAAAGTCCACGGTGATGTAAAGCTCATACTTAAAAATTTGAACGAAATGCTCATACCAAGAAAACGCACCGAATGGATGAATCTTATAGCGGAATGGAAAAAGCAGTACCCTCTTCATCAAGTATCGGAGAATGAAAACACAGTTCTGCCGCAGGAGGTCTTAGAAACCCTTAACAAGCTTACCGACGGCAAAGCGATTATCAGCACCGAGGTAGGACAGCATCAGATGTGGACAGCTGAATTTTACAATTTCCGTAACCCCAGAAGTTTCGCATCCTCCGGCGGATTGGGTACTATGGGATACGGCCTGGGAGCGGCTATCGGCTGCAAGGTAGGAAATCCCGACAAGGTTGTGGTGAACTGCGCGGGCGACGGAAGCTTCTATATGAACATGAACGAGCTTACTACTCTCGCAAAATATCAGCTCCCAGTCATTGAGCTTGTGTTCAACAACAGTGTTCTAGGTATGGTTCGCCAATGGCAGAAGCTTTTCTACAACAATCATTTTTCACATACAAACCTTGAAAAGCCTACCGATTTTGAACTGCTTGGAAAAGCTCTTGGCATTGAAGCCATAACGATATCAAAACGGGACGATATACGTCCTGTGCTTGAAAAAGCGATCGCCATAAACAAGCCAGTGCTTATCAACTGCATTATCGACAAGGATATTAATGTTCTGCCGATGGTTCCTGCGGGAGCTTCAATTGCAGAACCAATACTGGAAATAAAGTAATTTTGCCGCAAAATTCGGAAAGGAATGGTTATGACTATGAAAAAAGTTCAAATATTCGATTCAACTCTTCGGGACGGCGCACAGGGCGAAAATGTTAACTTCTCGGTTGAGGACAAATTAAACGTCATGAAGGCTCTTGATGATTTCGGGATAGATTTTATTGAAGCGGGAAATCCTGCGTCAAATCCGAAGGATCTGAAGTTCTTCCGAAAAGCTGAAAGCTATGCGCTGAAGCATTCAAAACTTGTTGCGTTCGGCTCTACAAGGCGCAAAAATATTTCCTGCGAAGAGGACGCTAATCTGTGTACCCTTGCAGAAACAAACGTTGAATATGTTTCGGTTTTTGGCAAAAGCTGGGATATGCATGCTACTGAAATAATAAACACTACTCTTGAAGAAAATCTGGAGATGATCTCAGATACGGTCAGATTTCTTACGCAAAAGGGCAAAAAGGTTTTCTTTGACGCGGAGCATTTTTTCGACGGTTACAAGGCTAATCCCGAATACGCGCTGAAAACCCTTAAAGCCGCCGAGAAAGCGGGAGCGGCTGCCGCTGTTTTATGCGATACAAACGGAGGATGTTTTCCCGATGAGATCACAGAGATCACAAAAAAAGCTGTTGAAACATTGAATATCCCAGTCGGTATACATTGTCACAACGATACCGACTGCGCAGTGGCAAATTCTGTAGCTGCCGTAAAGTCAGGAGCTTTACAGGTGCAGGGTACTGTTACCGGAATAGGCGAACGCTGCGGAAATACAAATCTTTCCTGCGTTATCGCCAATTTGCAGCTGAAGCTCGGTATACAGTGCGTCCCACAGGAAAGCGAGGTAAAGCTTACGCAGCTTGCAAGGTACATCGCCGAAGTCTGCAACATGAAGCTTGCGGAATCAATGCCCTATGTTGGTAAAAGTGCGTTTTCCCATAAGGGCGGTATGCACGCGGACGGCGTACAGAAAAATTCCCGCAGCTTCGAGCATATTCCTCCCGAAGCTGTTGGAAACAAAAGGAATATTCTGCTTTCCGAAGTGGCGGGACGTTCCGCTATCCTCCACCGCATAAATGAGATCGCTCCCGAGCTTACAAAGGAGAGTCCCGAGACAAAA
>CAMWRN010000034.1 GCA_947176675.1 uncultured Clostridia bacterium
ATTAAATAATTCCTTTCAAAATTAATAGGTCGGACCGATGTGCCAGTCGTCGTAAACATTCCCGTCAATGGAAACGTCGTCGGTCAGATTAAGGGAGAGCATTCCCGCGGGAGTCCAGCAGTCGAGAGCCCATGTGTACGCCGTGTAAATTCCGTCGGGATACCATATCGGCGTGAAGTGTGTGCGGTTGCCGTAAGTGCTGTACTTGTTCTCCTTAAATTCAAAGCTGCCGCCTGAGCTGCTTTCCAGGAGCCGCCAATAGGTCTTGTAGCCGAATTCGGGGAAGTACGTCACAGCGTTCTGCATATCGGTATGCTCGCCGTTTCCGCTAACGGAGGAGGTGACCTTCTCGTTGATACCGTAGCCCGATTTCATATTTTTACCGCTTGCCGTGGGATTTTTCTCATCGGGGGTAATTTTCATTTCTGCGGCAAGAGAAACACGGTAGGACTTGCTTTCAAATATCCAGTCGCCCCGATCCTCCCACTCGCCGTTGTCCTGCCAGTAACCCGTGACCATGCCGTTGGGAAGAACAACAGTCACCCAAGTCCAGTCGGGAACCCATACCCAATTTTCAGCCCAATACGCGCTCCATACGCTCCATGAGTTCGAGGACTTTTCTTCTTTCCTCGGTACTGACTCCGCGGTAAATCCGTTGTTTCGGTCATACGCGGTAGGATTGGGAGGAGGGTTCTTGTCAAGGTCGACGATGTTGGCGGTAATGTCAGTTTCGCTTGCCTCCGCACCGCCGTAAACCGTCACCTTTATTTCCACCTGCTGCTCGGTTTGGGGAGTGTGCCATTTGCACCAAACAAGCTGAGAATCGCCGTCGGGATACACAACGTTGTTGACCGTGTACCTCTTGTTTTTTATCTCAAAAATGACGGTGACGGGGTTGTCGGGAGTATGCTCGCCGCCGCTGACGGTAACGCTTGTGTAAACGTCGGTGTCAACGCGGTATTCGTAATCGAAAGCGTCCACTTCAACCTCGTCCTCTTTTTCCTTGAAGGAGACAATGCCCACGCCGAGGTAATTGATAATGTCGCTGTCGGTCATTCGGGAATTTGTTGACCCCGACCATGCGCGGTAGCCCAGATCATCTTCCTCAAGGAACATTGCGAGGGGCAGATTTTTATGGGACAGGTCTGCAAAATATCTTTTCATATCGCCGTTTGTCCGCTGATTGTAAAGAGCCATTTCGGTAGCGGTAAGAGCGCATCGCGTACCGTTGTAGGTGATATATATCACAGGCTCGATCATAAGCTTATAGTCGCCGTTCGTAAGGTCGTCAACAGTAAATCCCATATGCCCCGCAATGCTCGACACCACCTGTTCGTCCGTGAAGTAGCTGCGTATCTGGTCTATATTTGACGACCGGTATTCTCCGTCGCCGACAATAGCGGGAAGAGGCTCGGAGGGATTTTTATATGAATACCCGCCCGTCTGAGGACTTAGAGCCTTGCCGCCTGTATATTCGCTTTTGCAGACGTTTCCGAAATGCAGGGAAATATTATCGGGCTGCTTGTTGGTGTAGTCAATGGATTGGGATTTCTTTTCGCCCGTTTCCGCGTCCACAACGGTAATACGAACACCGTCGTCGGAGGGACTCCAGAAATTCTGCGAGGTTCCCGATCCCATGCCGCCTCCGCCGCTGTCAATGTTTGGGTCGCCCGTGCTTTCGGCAAAAGCGGTAAATTCATTGAAACCGATACAAATCGATATCAAGACAGGGATAATAATTTTAATTAATGTTTTCATTATGAAATTTCACACCTCCAAAAAGAAAAAACGCCGGATTTTTATCCGACGTTTTGAGTGGTATTTTATTTATCCGAAGCTGCCTATCTTATTGCCGTTTTGGTACATATCCGCCGCTGTCTCTCCGTGCGTATCGCCGCCCTCGTCCTTGACCCATCCGAAGCCGTTGATGTAGATTTTACCGTCCTTTGTCTCGTCGTGCTGCGGAGTATCGGCTTTCGGTTCGGGAGCAGCCGTTACAGTCGTTTGCACAGGCTCGTATTCGGGATGAGCCGCAGGGTCTGTCAGCGCCGCCTCGTCCTCGACCGCGGGAGGCGGAGGCTCTGTCGCAGGCTTGGTTATTTCCTCGAAGCTTCTGTCTACTTCGGTCATCGGTTTCGTCTCGGCAGGAATCTCGGTTTCCGCAGCTTTATCGGATTTTATTGTCATCGTGATCTCCGGCTCTTTTTTATCGGGGGATAAGGTCGTTACCACCGTTGTCACTATTTCGGCAGGCTCTGTCTCGGCGTAAGTCCTGTCGGGCTGAGCGTTCTGCTCGGCAGCGAATCTCGATACCGTTACGCATACCAGAGCGGCGCATACAAACGAGGTTCCCGCGATAATAAGGTTCTTTTTTCTTTTCGCCTTTGTATTTTTAGTGTTTTTCATAGTATCAGTCCTTTCGTATTTTCTTTGACCAAATAGTACCACAAGCAGTTTCGAAAGTCCAGCGAAAAAGAGAAATTCTACATAACCGCTAAAATTTCGGCGTATATTTTGATTTGACCCTAAGCCGTATTTTCATAGGCGGAAGTATCTCGGAGCAGAAGGACAGCGGCACTTCAAGATCAATAAATGTGGTCGCCTCAAACTGCTGTATGCCGTCGGTGGAGGAGGGCGCGAATGGCGCGTTTTCCACGGTTGTGGAAAGTCCGTAAACGCTGAATTCCTCGCCGTCGGAATTGAATTTGGTGTACTTGCCGCCGTTTGAGGTGATACCGAGAAGCCGTCCCAGCCTGCTGTAAACGCTGCCGCCGGAAAGCCGTTCCGACCATGAGTCTCCGGTCAAGGTATACCCGCCCGCATAACCCTCGCGGATACCGTTGTAAAGATTTCCGTAATTTTCGGTAGCCGTCGCAATTACCGCCGACTGCACCGCGTCCCGAACACCGGACGCAATTATCATCAGCCGGATATACTGGCTCGCGGCGGTAAAAAACATTATCCCGATGAGAGCGATAATTACCGCCCATGGCGCGGAAAAAGCGCGTTTTGAGGACATAAGCTTTTTAACGGTCATTTCCAGTACACCTCGCTTTTTCCGCTTGCTTTGGCGGTAAGAGTTACGGGAAAGCTGCCGAACTCACCGAAGCCGATATTTTGCACAAGGGTGCAGGTCACGGTGAATTCCTGATTAAGCTGAACCTTTCCCGAACGAGACCATGTGACCGTTGGCGACAGTCCCGAACGCTCGCGGAGAACACTTTCCCGCGCGGACGTTTCCAAACCGATGCAGCCGACGATCTCCGCTTCGCGGGCAAGCTCGTCCGCAAAATTATCAAGCTGATTTTTCGCGATGAGAACGGGTATGACCGTCATCATCAAAGCAATGACCATTATCGCAACAAGCACGATAATGCACACGTCGATATAGCCCTCGCCGCGATTATTAAAATATATTTTTCTCAGCATTTTCTCACCTCCGATCAAACCATTGAACCCAGCGAATCAAGAAGCTGCATTCCCATAACGGCGAAATACGTCAGCAGGAACAGCATCAGCATACCGAAGCTGAACACCCGTATTTTCGGCGGAATTTTCTGCGCCTCGGCTTTTAAACGCTGTAATTCTATGAGTTTAAAATCGTGGGCAAGCATTTTAAAATATACCGCGCTGTCGTCGCCCCTGATAACCGAAACCAGTCCGCGGACAACGTCCGAAAGCTGCGAAGAGCCAATCCTCGCCTCAAATCTTGTCAAAGCGGCTTCGTAGCTTGAAGAACGCATATCCGCACAGGTAACGTCCAGCTCGTATGAAAAATGTACGCCTGCGTGTTTTTTGTAGTTTTCCATAATGGAAAGAATGTCGCGGCTCGTTTTCAGTTCCTGCTCGACCGTAGCGACAAATCGGGGAAGCTCCTTTTCAATAGCGCCCCGCTTCTCGCGCATAGCCTCGTCAGCTTTGCCGATTTCCTTGAAATACACAGCCACCGCAAGAATTACTATGAGCGGGATAATGAGGGGAAAGAAAAAGGAGCAGGGGACTGCAAGCAGACAGATACCGAAAGCTTTCAGCATTGCGTAAACCGTAAACGCTTCGGGGGTCATCTTTATTCCCGCAGACCGAAGCGTTTTTTCCAGCCTGTTCCGCTTGTATTTGTCCATGCGGAATATTTTTCCGAGCCTGCCCGCTGTCTCAACAAGTACCGCGTCAATTGTCTTTGAGATTTTTTTGTCGTCCCGTCCCGCCGTCATGACGGCTTTCGACGTTTTAAGAGACGGTATCTTCAGCGCGTTCGCAAATACCATGAACAGTCCGAAAGCAAAAAAAGCTCCGAATAAAAACAGTAAGAATATCATTTCCGCACCTCCTATCTCTTGTATTCGATTGGCTTAGTAAGTTTAAGAACTATTGCCGTTGAAACGAAAATGAGGACAGCCGATATTGCAAGAATTATCTGTCCCACAACGCTGTGCATAAGAAAGCCGTACCACACCTTGTTGAGCATATACATCAGAGGAATATTTCCCGCCACAAGAAAAACCATAGTAATGAATTCCTTTCTCGGACCCGTTATCATGTACTCAAGGTCGGCGTTCACCACCCGCATATCGGACAGCTTGTTCACCGTCGGGGTAAGCGTGGATTTAAGGCTGCGGTCGTTCTGACAGAGTATCAGTTCGTCGCACCATTCATGAAAAACCTCGTTGTCTATCTTTGTTTTCATATCAAGGATAGCCGCCGTAATATCGGGATTTGAAAGCTTTATCCTGCTGAGAAAATTCTCAAAAACATTCTTTACGGGAGCGTTCAGATAGTGGACGTTTTCCTCAATGGACGTGATAATATCCTCGTTCCGAAGATACGCCGTGGTGACTATGGACAGCGCAGTTTCAAGCTCTGCGGAAATATCCTTTTTGTAATTCACAGCTGTGGTTTTGATGTACCAAAATGGTACGAACATAAGCCCCACAGCCATTACCGGAGCAAGAAAGGCGTTGCCCATAAGTATGGCAATGCACACACCCAGAGCGGAAAGTCCAAGAGAGCATACGCATAATACCGAGAACATATTGGTGCGGTTGGTAAGCCTTAAAACCTCCTGCGCCTCCATTATCTCGCGGCGGAAAATATTCGGCTTTTTCCTTTGGGTTGCCTCGTTTATACGGCTTTTCAGACTGTTCGGCTTTGCAGTGAGAAACGAGAACAAGCCGTCCGTAAATTCAAGGGGCGATATTCCGAAAATGAGGAAAAAGCCTATAACCATGCCGATAAAGGCAATTAAAAGTATAGCCGTCATTTATTTTTCTCCTTTCCAAGAATACGGTCAAGCTCGTCCTGCGGCATACCGTTTTCAAGCAGTCTGCGCTGAAGGGACGGCGAAATATCGGCGCATTTTTCATGTGAACCCGTGATAACGAATTTACCGTTTTCCATGCGGTTTTCGGTAATTCTGTACTGATAGAGAGAATGATATTTCCTCGAGCCGTCGGGAAGTATCTCGCATTCCATTATCTCCATAATGCGGCGCTGCTTGTTTTCGAGCTGTTTTGCGTAGACCACTATTGGAAATGCCTCGGTAACAAGATTTAATATGACCTTGTCGTCAACGTTGGGATATTTTCTTTTGCAGAGAGTGACCATTCTGCGCCATGTGGACTCGCAGGAGTTTGAGTGGATAGTGGTAATTACCGTATGACCCGTCCGAGCCGCCTCCTGAGCGGAATCCGCCTCACTGCTGCGCATTTCTCCGACGACAATATAGTCGGGGTGGAAACGCAGAGCCATATCAAGCAGATTGTCCTGCGTGATGCTTTTCTTTTCGTCCTCGCTTTCGCGGGTGATGGTGTGAATAACCTTGTTGATTATTTTTCCGTTTTCATCGCGCTCCACAAGGTCTAATTCGCGGGAACCGTTCTCAATTGTGAATATACGCTTATCGTGGGGGATAGTTGTCAGCAGCCAGCCCGTCAGCGTGGTTTTTCCGCTTGAGGTAGCTCCTGCGACGGTGGTGGAAACGCCGTACCGAACAAGAGCCGACATCAGCTCCATCATCTCGTCGGTGGCAGTTCCCGATCTGAGGAAATCCTCTTTTTTCAGCTTCTGAGCGTTTACTATTCTTATGGAAGCCGCAACACCTACGTCCTCATCAACAAGAGGGGTTTTCAGAACGGCGATACGGATATTCTTTGAAAGGTGTCCCAGAATAGCGGGGGAGGTGTTGTCCAGAACCATTCCCGAAACGTGGAGCATACGCCGCACAACGTTTATGGCATGGTCGGGAGACTCGAATTTTTCCTCCAGCTTAACGGTATCGCCGCTGCTGTACTGCACCTCAACGTCGTCCCAGGAATTTATATTTATTTCCTCAATTCCCGTTCCGAAAATATATTTTGTCAGAAAGGAGAATTCAGCCATTTCGGTGTACAGCTTGTCTATGAGTTCCTGCTGGGTCATGCCCTCTGCGGAAATGCGGTAATCAAGCAGATATTTTCCGATATATCGCTTTACCTGCGCCTTTACCTCGTCGTTGCCCTTATTTATGTTGTTGATGCCGTCGATAACGAGGGCGGAATATTTGCTTGAAATATACGCCTGCACCTCATTAAGGATATCGGAAAATGGTCTGAATTTATCAGACTTGCAGAATATATTTTGCGTACTTGCAGAAACAGTCAAACTCATAATTCAAACACCTCGTTGGCAATTTTAGCAACAGCCTTGCGGAAATCCTTGCTGCTTTTATCGGAAAGTCCCGCAAAAAGATTTCCCGCCAAAAACTGCTTGTAGACTTCCTCGGAATGGGGTATCTTAAAGCTTACGCCGCCCACCACCTGTTCAATATTATCGTCCGCTTGGAAATCGTCAACATTGCTTGCGGCCTTGTACTGCTTGTTGGTGTTGAATTTGTTGTCAAGCAAAAGCGGAAGCTGCGAGGACAGATAGGAAATTGATTTCAGATCGCAGGAAACAAGGCGCAGAACAGCGTCCGACTCGATGAGAGAAACAGCCGAAAGCACGTCCCCCGTTATATTGCTCGTGCAGTCGATGACGATATAGTCAGCCATTTTCCGCAGCTCCGCCAGAAGCTCCTTCGCCTGAGTTTCGGTGTAAGGCGGATAGGTAAAAGCGTTCTCGCCTTTGAGCATACCCAGCATGGTCAGATACTCGTTTTTCCTGTGCAGGATAGCGTTCTGCTTTATGAGCGTCTCGGTGACGTGAGCCGCGCCGAGGATATTTCCCATTGACAGCTCCGACTCAAGGTCTGAGGGCGGACAGATAAACGGCAGCGGCGGCGCGGACATATCCGCAAGCACAAGGATAACATTTTTCTTTTGGGAAGCAATATATCTCGCGATCTTCACGCTCATAATTGTTTTTCCCGAAGAGGGACTTCCCCAGACTGCAAGCACCTGATTGTCCTCACGGTCGGGCGGCAGCTCGAAGCACCCGTTTTCGGGATCGGCAAGGTCAAATTCAAGGTCAAGTTCTTCGTCCTCGTCACGGTTCAGCAAATTATTCAGAAAGTTCGGCATCGGTATTTTCCTCCATATCGGCAATATCGTTTTCGGTCGTATCATCGGTTTCCGTCAAAATATTTTCTGTTGGATTTTCCTCGCTTTCCTCGGTATTTTCGGTATTCGCGGTGTTCTCGGTTTCTTCCTTTTCTTTTTCCGCAAGTATTTTTTCCTCAATTTCCGAGAGAACCGTTTCCTGCGCCTTTATGAATTTTGCGGCGTTTTCGGCAGTTCCGCGATAAACAAGGGCAGCATGTATATCTCCGTCTGATTCCAGTTCTGCCAGAATATTTGCCTGCATCGGAGTTACCAGAAGCGTAATTGTTGACGGCAGATCGGCTTCTTCCTCGCCGTCGGCGGTAACAACAACGTCGCCCTTGTCGCTGCCGGATTTGTCCGTAGCGGCTATCACCTCAACGTACTGCAGCTCATCGGGAACAACAGTCTCACCGCTGTCACGGTAGTCGCAGGCTATGACCGAAACAATATCCCCCGACTGAAGCTTGCCGGAAAGTCCCGCGGCAAAGGAGGGTATGGTTATGGAAATAGCCCGTTTTTCTCCCGTCAGACCGTAGAGATAGTTATTCTCGTTTGCGGGGGTATCGGAAATTTTCGCGGGCAGTACGTACTCTCCATTTACAAGCTCGGAAGCGACATACTTTCCCACAATTTCATCGCTTGTTTTTATCACGTCCGATGGAAGATTGTATGCGCCCACCTCGACAGTCTCAATGTCCTTTTCGGTAATTTCCTGCCCGACCTTAACGTCGTTTTTCATACGGATAATTTCCGTAGTCTTGCTTGCGGAAGCGTTAAAAAGCGGCGTGATGAGAAAGCATATCACAAGCGCGATGGCAATGCAGATCACGCCGAGAACCGTTCTGTTTTTCAAAAAATTCATATATATTATCCTCTCAAAAAAATATTTTCAGCAATAAATATCCGAATGTGATAAATGGCACGAACGGCAGAGATTTTTCCGCCGTCCGACCTTTAATTTTCATGACCGCGGCATAGACCGCGTAAAAAACGAGCATGGAAAGCTGCGAGGCAAAAAGCAGGAAAACCGTTCCCCACAAGCCGCAGACTGCGCTCAGAGCAATTATGAGCTTAACATCTCCGCCGCCTATCTTTCCCGTAAAAAGAGCCGTGATAAAAAATACCGCGGCAGCGGCGAGTCCCCAAAGATTTTGGATATTAAAATCCAGAACCATTGTCAGGGCTACCGCCGCGCTTATTTCGTTGGGAATTTCGCGGTATTTTATGTCCTTTACGGAATCGTATATCAGCAGTACCGATATTAAGGCTGCCTGAATGACCGCGGACATTATCCCGCGAAGTTGAACATATCGGTGACCTTCTGATTAAGGGTGGGGAGAATAACGTCGCCAAAGAGAGCGTAAAGACCGCCAAGAAGGAGTGCGCCGATAACAACGGCAATGAGTATCTTAATGCCGCTGTCCACGAAGTTTTCGCCCTTTGCGGACTTAAGAAGTTCCTTTGCCTGCATAGCCTTGAGTGCTGCCTTTGTAATGATTTTTCTCATAATGAGTACCTCCATAAAATTAATTTTTTTATTTGCAAAAATCCTGAGATTTTTACAGCTTACATTGCCATTACCATAGAAGCGGACTGCTCGTCCGCTTCCATACTTACGGGAATGTTTTTCTGCTCCTGCAATTGGGAGATCGTCTGATGATATGCGCCGATAATTTCGTTATTGAGCTGCTGACGAAATTCGGGCGTTGTGGGGAAGCATGTGTCCTTATAGCTTCCGTCCTGCGACTTGTATGACGGCATGGAGACAAAAAGTCCCTTGCTGCCCTCCATGACCTTGATATTCTTCACGGCGAAGCAGCCGTCAAAATTAGCCGAAGCCACAGCGCGGACGTTTCCGTCGCCGGGTATGAGCCTGTTGATCCTTACATCCAAATTCATATTTAAAAATTTCCTTTCAGCTTGATTCTGTTTCCGAGCCGCCGAACAGCAGGATAATTATTATGATAATGATTATCGCAATGACCGCCGCTGTTTCGCCATCGATCTCGTTTTCAATTTCCTGCGGAACAGTTTCTTCCGTATACTGCACACAGCCCGTTTCGTCTTTCACAACGTACACGATCTTTTCCTGCGGCGGCTTCAGAATAATTGCCGCCGCAAGAATTATCGCGAGCAGCGCAGTAAATCTGCCCTTACTCACCGGTTATCCCGCAAAGTTGAACATATCGGTGACCTTCTGATTAAGAGTGGGGAGAATTACGTCGCCGAAGAGTGCGTAAAGTCCGCCAAGAAGGAGCGCGCCGATAACAACGGCGATGAGAATTTTAATGCCGCTGTCTACGAAGTTTTCGCCCTTTGCGGACTTAAGAAGTTCCTTTGCCTGCATAGCCTTGAGCGCTGCCTTTGTGATGATTTTTCTCATAATGAGTACCTCCATAAAATTAAAAATTTTTATATATGCAAAAACCTGCAATTTGCAGCTTCACATATTAAGATTGATATTGTTTTCGGGAGCAGCTTTTTGTTCCTCGTTTTGAGAAGCAAGCTGCTCCAACTTTTCTTTCGCCCATTCGGGAATATGTTCGTCGGAAATTATACCGACAAAATCCGAACGTTGAAAATGCGTTTCTTCGCCGTCCAAAAAGCAGCCGAACACCTTTCTGCCGCTTGAATACGGTTTGCAGCCGAAACCGCCGCTTGCGAGAAAAAGCTGATTTTCGGGAGTTCTAAATTCTTCCTTTAAGCTTTCGGCTCGGATAATGAGCAGCTTTCCCTTGTAGTTTTGCGGTTCTCCGCTTTGCACGGCGTGACTGCCGTCAAACAAAGAGTCCATAATTATCACCCGCTTCCGACATTGGCAGAATGCCTCGCTCTTTTAGAAAATCGTATAAAAAAAGCCGTCCCTTTTGAGTCCAGCAAGTGTGGATCACGGAACGGTTCTCGCTTATGGTATAGGTCTGCGACTGCGTATAATTTTTATTTGCGTATTTTGAATACAGCACCCAGGACTTTCCTACGGGGAACTGTATTTTCAGCTCGTACAGAAGCTTGTTGAAAGCCACTGCCGACATACCGTAATCCTTTGCGATCTGCGTTACGGGTACGGAATTTTTGCTCATAAGGATAATGTCGCAGTAGTTTGCCTTTACGGATAATTCCGCGTTTTCCTTTTCGAGTTTTTCACATTTCTCCCGCTCGTCCGCAAGGGTCGTCAGAAGCTTTGCAAGCTCCCGCGGGTCGCTCATTGCCTTATGCAAAGTCTCGGCGGTCATATACGCACCGTTTTTCCTTAACGATGGCAAGACCTCGGCTGTTACCCATCTGCTGAATTTTTTCGCCGACGGCAGCTTACTTGATAATATGAGGCTGTAAAGACCGCTTTCATTAATAACGGTCAGACCGCGGTTCGGAATTTCAAAAGTACCGTTTTGGTAGTTTTGATTTTTCAAAACTTTTTTATCGTTCGAGTCAACGTGCCTGTTTATATCTCTGCTGCCGTTTTCATAACCGAGAATTTCCGCAATTTCCCTGCCGATAAACCACGGCTCGCCGTCAATATTCAAGGTGCGTATCTCGCCGAACTCCTCGCAGCTGAACACCATAGGACTATTCATCGCAGCATTCCGCCTCGCTGATTATGACGCAGCTGTCGTCGGTATAGATTTCAAGTCCGCGGCTTTCGTCGATACCCGCTTCTTCGAGAATTTCCGGCGGTATTTTTACTTCGTTGAAAATATCCGCGTCCAGCGTTACCAAAACGTTATCTCCTGCCGAAAGTCCGAGAATATCAAGCACCTGCGGACTTACATCCAGATTGCCTTTTTTAGTTATCCTGCTGTTAAATGTGATCATCATTATTCCTCCAAATCGAAAAATGTTATCTGCTTTTCGGAACTTATCCTTTCGTTCATATCATAGTTCGCAATGAGCAGCTCCTTGAACATACTGCCGCCGTCGAACCGCTGACGGATATTGTTGAGCCTTTCATAGGAATATGTCTCAAATCCGCTGTACAGCTCACGTATTTCGGGGCAGTCGTTGTATGAGACAAGAAATTTCCCCGAAATATTTTTCAGGGAATCTCTCAGCCGCTCGTGATCCGATTTTGTAAATCCAACGTTTTCGTAATAGCTTTCCGTAGAAAAATATGGAGGGTCGCAGTAGAAAAAGCTTACCTCGCTGTCCTGCGCGGAAATGAGCTTCTCAAAATCCTTATTCTCGATCACAACCCTTTGCAGCCGCCTCGAAGCCTGTTCTATCAGCGGAAAGTTACCCCACATGGAATGAGGTTTCCCGCCGAAGCTGTCGCAGCCGCTTGCGTAGCTGTAGCGAATAAGCTGATAAAACTCAGCCGCACGTTTTACGTCGCCGATCTCGGCTTTTTCGCTGATGATGTGCTTTATACGGTCGAAGTCCTCGCGGCAGTTAAGCACAAAACGAAGCCGTTCGATCAGCTCCGGACTGCGGTCTCGGACGCAGGTGTACAGATTTGAAATATTGCTGTTGAAATCGTTGAAAACCTCAAAATCGTTATTCGGCGGCTTGCCGAAAAGTATCCAGCCGCCGCCCCCGAACACCTCGATATATTTTTCGTACCAAAGGGGAAAGCGGGGGATTATTATATCGCGGCTGCTTTTTTTGCCGCCGATCCAGCTCATGAAGCTGTTAATTTATATCACCGCCTTTCTGCAGTACCGCTCTGCAAACGGCATACTGCAGAAAAACACCGACAGCCGCCGTTCACAGGCTGACTGCTGTTAGATTTCAAGAAATTCAGAAGCAAGAATTAAAAATGTACGTAACTAAAAATCTTGCTTCTTAGAATTAAAGTGTAAAATTAATTTAATTTGTTTCTCTGAAAATCACCTCCCGAATTTTCTTGACGATGGCAGCCACAACGGGTACGGAAACCGCGTTCCACGCCATTTTGTAGAGCTGTCCCTCGGATATTCCGAGAGCTGAAACTTTGCCGAACTGCTCGTCGGTAAATCCTTGAAGCCGCCAGCACTCTATGGGCATAAGCTTCCGCACTCTGCCTCGGTGGACAACGCCGTGTCTGTCCTGCACTGTCAGCGTAAACATAGGCTCGTTGGGTTCTTTCACCCGTCCGCCGTTCTGACGCGTTTTTTCTTTTTCCGGATTAATAACGGCTCTCGGTTCTTCCACCAGAACACCCGAATGCTCGCCCTTGTGATTGGAAATTCCCGAATCCTGACGGGCGGTTATGCAGCGGGCGTTTTCGGTCAGCTTGGGGTCGGGGTTCATATCTATGAAGTACAGCCCCGTTTTGCCGCCCCAGCCGCCCGAGCCCGCGCATTGGGTCACTGCCGCGCCGTCGGTGGAGTAGACCCGCTGTCCCTGCGATCCGTCGATAAGTTTTTGAGGATTCTTGCCTCTGCCGCTTTCGAGAGGAAATATTTTTCCGGCGCATCCGAAATCAAGATATCCGACAATGAACACCCGCCGCCGCTGCTGCGGCACTCCGAAATCCGCGCTGTTATGCACACACCATTCCAGACAATACCCCAATTCTGAAAACGTTTCAAGAATTGTTTTGTAAGTTTCCCCCTCACCATGCGATAACAGACCGGGTACGTTTTCAAGGAGAAAAGCTGAAGGTCTTTTGGCTTTGATAATTCGGGCAATATGATAGAACAGAGTTCCTCTTGTGTCCTCGAATCCACGCCGCTTCCCTGCAACACTAAACGGCTGGCAGGGAAAACCTCCGACAAACAGTTCGAAGTCGGGCATTTCGTCGGTATCGATCTTTGATGCGTCATTAAAAAATACCTCTCTTTCCGTGTCATACATTGCGCGGTACGCGGCTTGGGCTTTCGGGTCAATCTCACAGAAGCCTACGCATTCGTAGCCTCCCGCAAGTTCAAGTCCCGAACGGAAGCCGCCGATACCCGCAAAGCAGTCAAAATATTTTACTGCTGTAAAAACCTCCTTTCAATAAAAAAACTTTTGAACGTTATGAAGAATTGTTTTTAAAAAACATATGCTCACCCCCTTTCAGCGTCAGCCACACATTTTCTGTAATCCACCTCGCATATTTTCGCAATGTGTTCACATAACTGCTCCGGTATTTTGGCTCTCTCCTTTGAATTTTTCAATCCCTGCGTACCCGTTTTGCTCCCTCTCGGCGCGGCGGTATGACAGCCGTCGCCGTTGCGGCACATCGGTCTGAAATTCGGGACAGGGTAGTTCGTCCATATATCGGTGGGCTTCATTCTCGCGTCACCGTACTGACAGTAAGTTACCGTGTGCCGCGGCAAGCCTTTCATATACTCCATTTTTCTCAGCCCGCCGCGGGGATTTTCAATAAAGAAGTATTTTGGGTCAAGCTCGCTTATGAGCTGCAAAACGTGACGATTTACCTTGTCGCAGAACTTGGCGTAATCGCTGACCGCATCAAGACTTCCCGTTACGGGATTTTTAGTTCTGTGACGGCTTATCGCCGCGATTGAAAATGTGGAGCAGTCGGGACTTGCCCATATCACGTCGGGTCTGCCGAAAAGGTCAAGTATCTGCTGTGAAGTGACATTCAAGATATCGTCGTAAAGGTCGATATTTTCAAAGTCCTTATTCCATTCAACGCTGAAAACCTTATGCCCCCGTTTTTCAAACGCCTTTCCAACGGAACGGGTGCCGGCAAACAGTTCAAGTAATTTCATTTCTCACCCCCTTTGCAACGAGTGAGAATTTTTACTGCATTTTTAATTCCTGCTCTATTTCCTCCCGCGCCCGAATATCCAGCTTGGAAATCGTTTCCGACATCGCCTCAACGCCGTGCAGATCGCGCTCGACAAAGGCTTTGTTCGTATCGGTGTACCCGACTCTCCATGCGCTTTCTATCTGCTCGCACAGCTCGTTTACCCGCGAGATTTTGTCGTCGGGGAGAAGACGTCCGCAGACCGTTTTTGAAATTTCCA
>CAMWRN010000035.1 GCA_947176675.1 uncultured Clostridia bacterium
GTATAATATCAGTATTCCTTTGCGCTCCATTACCTTTTTGATATTTTTTATCAGCGCGATATCGTTCACAAATTTGCGGGTCCCCAGACAGCCTGCCTGACGGTAAAGCCATTCGCCGTAATTTTCAAAGCCTTCCAGCTCGGATACGTAGTTTGCCCTGTAGGGAAAAACCGCCAGCGGAGACACGATAAAGTCCATAAAAGCGTGATGAGTGCCCAGAACAAGGAACGGCGGTTTCAGACCTTTCATGTTCACACGGTTTATCCGAAGCTTTGAGGAAACGGTTATCGCTTTGCACAAAAGCCATATCGCGGGCATGAAAAACAGATTCTGCTTCGGCGGAACTCGGTAACGGTCAAAGGGTGTAAGTACCGGAGCTTTCTTTTTCATTTCAGCACCTGCTTTCGCCGCTGCCGGTTTGGTCAGCCAAAATATACTTTCTTACAGGCGGAACAAAACTGAGGAGCAGATACAACAGACCTGTTCCGAGGAAAGAAAATCCCGTGGGTGTAAGTCTGAAAAGCGTCATATTGTGAACTTCTCCCTTGACAGGATCGTATATCAGCAGAGACATAGCTACTCCCGCCGCCACGCAGAACAAACCAACCCAATTTATGCCGTGAGTGTAGTTGTAGGCGTTATGTCCTTCAAGACCGAACGCCGAGCGCATATCAAGCTTTTGCTTTCTTACAAAGAAGAAATCCGTGAAAAGCAGCGCCGCAAGGGGAGCGTACACACAGGCGCTTATGGTCAGAAAAGAACCGAAGTATTCCACTATCTTTCCCCAAACGCACAGCAGAGCCGCGTAAACGGCAAGAACTATTATAAGAGTACGGTAGTTTGCACGTCTGAACGAGGATTTGAGCATTACTCCGTATATGTACGAACCTACAGCCTGTGTTCCGATATTGGCAAACGCCACAAGCAGCAGCGAGCTTAATGCGAGCGCCGGAACGGAAAGGGTCGCAAGCATAAGGGTGGGGTCGTCTATCATTTCGCCCGTAACGTACTGCATTGCGATAGCCATTACAGCTCCCACCACAACGAAAAACGAGCCGGAAACTCCCTGTCCTATAACGCCCGCCCAGAAGCCTGCGGTCTCCTTTTTGGCGAGTCTGGGAACTTCTCCCATTCCGCCCACAAGAGTTATTACAAAGGCAAAGTTTGCCTCAATGGATATTATGTAAGGTATAATACTATCAGTATATCCGATGTCCGCGGGACGGTAGTTCCAAATAACGTCGAATGGGACTTTCGTGAATCCCACTATCACGACAACCGCACCCAGCGCAAGCAGCAGCGGAACGAGTATTCGTGTGGTGTGGGTGATCGCGCCTATTCCCTTGTATGCGATAGCTGTGCCTATCGCAACGCAGAGAAGTCTCAGCACAAGCGGCGCAAAGTCCGGAAGTGTCACTCCGAAAAGCGCGGCAAGGTTTCCCATCGAGGACGCAAACAGGTCTGCGCAGACCGCGTACCATGGGTAGTTTATAAGGATTATCACAACGGTCATCAGCATAACGCCATTGTGTCCGAATACGGCTTTGAGCCATATCCATATGTCTATGCCGTACCGCACTGAAAGTATTACGGGAAGCTGGTATATAGCCAGCATAAGGATAGCTCCCGCGAATGCTCCTATGAGAAGCTGCTTGAATCCCACCAGAGTTGCAAGATACGACCCCTGCGTATAGCTCCATGTTGCGATACAGTATCCGGACAGTATCAGTACCGCGTCGAGAAAGCCGTAAAGTTTCTCCCTGTTCAGCACAGGAACAATTCCGAAAAGAGCTTCCTTTTCGATCTGTTCGTTTACATTTCCTTTCATCGGATAAATCCCCCCGCAATTACTAAAATAAGACACACCGCGCATACTGCTGCGAGAACTATGTAGTCCCTTTTACCGAACTTTTTCGGGAACTCGCAATCGTCGGATTCCATTTCGGATATCCGTTTTTCAATCTCTTCAGCAAGCTTTTTGTCGTACTCGTTTGATTTTGACATAATGTCCACCCCTTTCTTTAGATATTATATATTGTATAATATTATTTGTCAATAGTATTTAAAAATTTTTTAACAATGTCTTTGCGGCTCTCTTAGAAAAAATTTTCAAAAATGCTTGACAATCTTTGATCGGTGTGCTATAATAATATGCGTTGATTGAATTTATCAGCGCGTTGCTAGCTCAGCTGGATAGAGTGACTGGCTACGAACCAGTAGGTCAGGGGTTCGAGTCCCTTGCAGCGCACCAGCGGGAAAGCCCCCGTGGGTAAGCCGTCTCCGCACCAAAATGCGGGGACGGTTTTTGTTTGTCCTCATTTTATTAAATTAAGAAAAGAGGTTGATCGTATGGATATTAAAGCGAAGATCGAAGAGATCGCAAACAAGATCAAAAACGACAAGGGCTTTGCGGACGAATTTAAGGCAAACCCCGTAAAGGCTGTTGAAAAGGTCATCGGCATTGATCTTCCCGACGACCAGATCAACAAGCTGATTGACGGTATCAAGGCTAGGGTTTCCGTTGACGACGTCAAGGACAAGGTCGGCGGTCTGCTCGGCAAACTCGGCAAGTAATCGTTAAGTAAAAAGAGCGGCATTTCGTTTTTGAAATGCCGCATTTTTTCTTTACGGTTTATTTTATTCCGTCGGGATTTTTCTCGGTGAAATTCCAGCTGTCGCGGCACATCTGAGCGATGTCCGCCTTGGCTTCCCAACCGAACAGAGCCTTTGCCTTGTCGGTGTTGGCGTAGCAGGTGGCGATGTCTCCGGGACGGCGGGGTGCGATCTTATAGTTCACCTTTTTGCCGGAAGCCTCCTCAAATGCGCGGACTACCTCCAATACGCTCGTACCCTTTCCGGTGCCGAGATTTACAGCTTCAGTGCCCTTGTGCTTCAGCGCGTAATCGACCGCGCACAGATGTCCCTTTGCAAGATCAACAACGTGTATATAGTCGCGGACTCCTGTTCCGTCTGGAGTGTCGTAATCATCGCCGTATACGCTAAGGCAGGGGAGCTTTCCCGAAGCCACCTGCGCAACATAGGGCAGCAGGTTGTTGGGAATACCGTTGGGGTCTTCGCCGATAAGACCGCTCTCATGTGCTCCGATAGGATTGAAATACCGAAGCAGAACAACGCTCCAGTCCGCGTCAGCCTTGGCTGTATCGGTGAGGATCTGTTCTATCATTACCTTTGTGTAGCCGTAGGGATTTGTCGCTGATGTGGGATAGGTCTCAATATAGGGCACGGGATTGTTCATGCCGTAAACCGTTGCGCTGGAGGAAAATACTATGTTTTTGCAGCCGCCCTCCCGCATTGCTTTGATAAGCTCAATAGTACCCGAAATGTTGTTGTAGTAATATTCCACAGGCTTTGCACAGGATTCGCCCACGGCTTTCAGGCCCGCGAAATGAATGACTGCGTCGATCTTGTTTTCCCTGAATATTTTAAGAGTGCCGTCGAAATCGAGGATATCAGTTTCGTAGAATTTGAAGTCTTTGCCTGTGATTGTTTTGATACGTTCAAGGGCCTGCGGTTTGGAGTTGGAGAAATTGTCCATAATAACGATATCGTGACCCGCGTTGAGCAGTTCCACACAGGTGTGGCTGCCTATAAATCCTGCGCCGCCGGTTACCAGAATTGTACTCATAAAAATCAAGTCCTTTCGTAAAGTTCATCTGTAATAATTTTACCCCATTTTAAACAAATTTTCAATACCTAAGGGAAATTTTTTCTGTACAGGTGTAAATTTTTTTTCGTATCCCTTGACAAATCGGTACAAAAGTAGTATACTTTATTGCATAAATGCTTTAAAGCTTAAAATCGGTAAATTAAGGAAAAGGTGATAGAAATGATTTTAGTTCTCAAACAAAACCCCGAAAAGGAAAAGGTTGACTCCCTTATAAGAATGCTGGGAGAAAAGGGTCTGTCCACAAATGTCAGCGAGGGCGCAAGCCACACTATTATCGGACTTATCGGCGATACTTCACATTTGCCCGTTGACCTTATCTCCGCGTTGGATATCGTTGAAAGCGTTACCCGTGTGTCTGAGCCTTTCAAGGCTGCAAACCGCAAAATGCACCCCGACGACACTATCGTGGACGTGGACGGAGTCAAGATAGGCGAGGGATATTTTCAGGTCATTGCGGGTCCCTGCTCCGTGGAGAGCAAGGAGCAGGTCATTGAGGTGGCAAATGACGTTAAGTCAAGCGGAGCAACTCTTCTCCGCGGCGGCGCGTTTAAGCCCAGAACCTCTCCATATGCTTTTCAGGGACTTCACGCAGACGGCTTGAAGCTCCTGCTTGAAGCCAAAAAGGAAACAGGTCTGCCGATAGTTACCGAAATTATGAACGTGAACCACATCGAACTTTTTGCCGACGTTGACCTTATCCAGGTGGGCGCAAGAAATATGCAGAACTTCGACCTGCTCAAAGAGCTTGGCAAGCTCCGCAAGCCCATACTTCTTAAGCGCGGTCTTGCAAACACCATCGAGGAATTTCTCATGTCCGCGGAGTACATCATGGCAGGCGGAAACAATCAGGTGATCCTCTGCGAGCGCGGCATCCGCACGTTCGAGACAAAGACCAGAAACACTCTCGACCTTTCCGCAGTACCTATGCTGAAAAAGCTTTCCCACCTGCCTGTTATTATCGACCCCAGCCATGCTACTGGTATCTCATGGATGGTAGCTCCGCTTGCAAAAGCGGCAGTGGCTGTGGGTGCTGACGGTCTGATGATCGAGGTGCACAACAATCCCGCAAAGGCTCTCTGCGACGGAGCGCAGTCCCTGAATCCCGAACAGTTCGATACGCTGATGAAGGACATCAAGCGCAGGGCTGAGTTCGAGAGAAAAATTATGAATTAAGGCAGAACTGAGTATTGCAGTGAGTACTGCAATGAAAACGGCTTGTCCCGCGGGACGGGTCGTTTTTTGTATGTTTTTGTTTGTTTAGGATAAATTTTATGAACTTTTGGATAACTTTTTTTGTGAAAACACTTTTATTTTCATTGTAATTATGCTATAATCGAAATATATATTGCGTTTCAGAAAGGAATTTTTACTATGAAAAAGCTTATGCTCGGAAATGCCGCTTTTGCAAGAGGTCTTTACGAAGCGGGCGTTACGGTGGCTTCAAGCTACCCGGGTACGCCATCTACGGAGATCACGGAGTATGCGGCGGAATATGATGAAATTTACGCTGAATGGGCTCCCAACGAAAAGGTCGCTATGGAAGTCGCTCTCGGCGCGTCTATAGCAGGTTCCCGCTCCTTCTGCGGAATGAAGCACGTTGGTCTTAACGTTGCGGCTGATCCGCTTTATACTGCGTCTTACACGGGAGTTAACGGAGGCATGGTCATTGCCGTTGCGGACGATCCAGGTATGCATTCCTCCCAGAACGAACAGGATTCCAGACATCACGCCATTGCTTCAAAGGTGCTTATGGTGGAACCTTCCGACTCTGCGGAATGTAAAGATTTCGTCAAAACTTCCTTTGAACTTTCAGAGGAATACGACGTACCCGTTATCGTTCGTATGTGTACAAGAGTAGCGCACTCTCAGTCGGCTGTTGAACTGTGCGACAGGGTAGTTCCCGCTCAGAAAGAGTATACGAAAAATCCCCAAAAGTACGTTATGATGCCCGCTTTTGCACGCGGCAGACACGTTTTTGTTGAAGAACGCACACAAAAGCTGATCGAATACGCCGAAAAGTCTCCCCTTAATAAGGTAATCGACAACGGCGGAGACATCGGTATAATAACAAGCGGAATTTCTTACCAGTACGCCCGCGAGGCAATGGGGGACAAGGCTTCCTATCTGAAGCTTGGCGTTGTAAATCCTCTGCCTGTGGAGCTGATAAAGAATTTCTGTTCAAAGTATAAAAAGGTGTACGTTATCGAGGAGCTTGACGATATTATTGAGACTCACTGCAAAAAGCTGGGACTTGACGTTGTCGGTAAGGAGCTGTTCGGTTACATAGGCGAATTTTCACAGGCTCTCGTTGCGGAAAAGCTTTTAGGAGTTAAGACGGAGACTGTTTCCTTTGACGGAAACGTACCTGTCCGTCCTCCCGTTATGTGCGCGGGATGTCCGCACAGAGGACTTTTCTACTGTCTGTCCAAAAACAAAATTACCGTTTCGGGCGATATCGGCTGCTACACTCTGGGAGCAAGCGCACCGCTTTCGGCTATGGATACGACTATTTGCATGGGAGCTTCAATATCCGCTCTCCACGGCTTCAATAAGGCTCGCGGCGAAGATGCTGAGAAGTCAACAGTGGCGGTAATAGGCGACTCCACCTTTATGCACAGCGGTATGACGGGATTGGTGAATATTGCCTATAACTCTACAAACTCCACGGTAATAATTCTTGACAACTCCATTACGGGAATGACGGGGCATCAGCAGAATCCCACCACGGGAAAAAATCTTAAGGGTGATCCCGCCGCAGCAGTAAATCTGGAGGAGCTTTGCAAGGCTATCGGAATAAAGCGCGTCCGCGTTGTAGATCCCTACAATCTTGAGGAAACGGAAACCGCGATCAAGGAGGAGCTTGCCGCTCCCGAAGCTTCAGTAATAATCTCCCGCCGTCCCTGTGCGCTACTCAAATACGTTAAGCACAAGCCCGCTCTCAAAGTTGTAAACGACAAGTGTAAGGGCTGCAAAATGTGCCTGAAGCTTGGCTGTCCCGCTATTTCGGTAAGAGACGGCAAGGCTGTTATTGACCATACACAGTGTGTTGGCTGCGGTATTTGCACAGAGGTATGTAAGTTTAGTGCGATAGAAGGTTAAGGGGTGTTATTATGTCAAGGGGTGCGTTTGACGAGGAGCATATTCCACCACGTACAGACGAAGCCGGAGATGAGGAGAATTCAAGCGCGGTCATTGTGGCAAAGGCTGTTATCGGAGCGTTTATCGGTTCTCTGCCTGCATCTGTATTGTGGATAAGCCTTGGCAGAGTTGGCTATATCGCTTCATTGTGCGGATTTTTTATGATATTCGGGGAGATGTATCTGTGCAGTCTCTTTACCAAAAATGACAAGGACATGAACATCGAAACTGCTGTTGT
Organism: uncultured Clostridia bacterium; assembly: GCA_947176675.1. GTDB lineage: Bacteria > Bacillota > Clostridia > Oscillospirales > Ruminococcaceae > RGIG8773. The sequence continues at coordinate 7,065 of CAMWRN010000035.1, forward strand.
TATATGTATTATCGTTACGCTTGTCATGGTGTACGTTTGTGAAAGAGCGGTCTGGTCGTACGATCTGTATTACGCTCTTATTCCGGAATGTCCGTCTGTGGGCTTCTGTTTCCTGCACTTTGAGAGACTTATCACGGACACGGAGATAAGCGCAGATTTCGATTCGGCGCTTTTCAGGAGCTACATCTTTGCCGCGCTGGGAGCTGCCGCAAGCTCATTCAGGGCGTTAAAGTTCGGGCAGTAATGCAGGCTTTAAACAGCAAACCACCCAATTTTAAAGGAGGAAATATTTATGAATACAAGATCAATTATGATAGTAGGCGTAGGAGGACAGGGTTCTCTGCTCGCTTCACGTCTTTTGGGCAACGTTCTGCTTGCTCAGGGACACGATGTTAAGGTGTCCGAGGTACACGGAATGTCCCAGAGGGGCGGCTCGGTGGTTACCTATGTCAAGTACGGCGACGAGGTTTTCTCTCCCGTTATAGAAAAGGGCGAGGATGACGTTATTATCTCCTTTGAGCAGCTTGAAGCGGCAAGATGGCTTCCCTACCTGAAAAAGGGCGGAAAGCTCATCACTTCCACTCAAAAGCTTGACCCAATGCCCGTTATCACGGGAGCGGCGGAGTATCCCGACCAAATCATCGAAAAGCTGACTAATGCGGGTGTTGAGGTCACTGCCGTGGACGCTCTTGCTCTTGCGGAGCAGGCCGGTATCGCAAAGGCTTCAAATGTTGCACTTATGGGAGTTGTTGCGGCTAAAACGGACTTCGACGACAAGCTTTGGCAGGACGCTCTGGAGCAGTGCGTTCCCCCGAAATTTTTAGAGCTTAACAAAAAGGCGTTCGAGCTTGGAAAGGCAAGCGCATGATAAGTCCTGACAACCCGTTTGAGACTGAATACGCAAGAGAGTTTATTTCGGAGCTTGTTTCCGACACATCTTCGGATTCGGTTTTTTGGACAAATGAAGCTGTTTTTGAATGTATGCTTCCCGATGCCTATTATGATGAGGACGGCGGCTATGATGAAGAGGTCTGCTATGAGGTCTGGGCGGCAGCTTGTCTTTACGACTCAATGCTTAACGGTACGGACTATTCCTCCTGTTGCAGGGATTATAAGGACAGCTTTACCGCCGCCGTGAAACGGCTTGAAAAGGATGTCTCAAAGAAAAAATTCCTGAGCAAAAAGCCTGTTTACGATTTGTCAAAGCTTCTTCAAAATGCTGTGGACGCTCTCGATGTTGTTATTGGCATAGGAGCCGATTCGGAGCTTGCGGAAAGAATGAAGCGGTGGGGAGTTACCGACAAGTTTTAAAGAACGGTCATTGACTTACAGAACCGTCTTTCTGCGCATATTGAGGAGTGACAAGTTATTCTCAGAGATACTGTAAGAGCCTATCGGCTAAAAACGCCGAAAACAATATATACTAACGGAGGTCATTAAAGTGGAAAACTACTGGAACAAAGAAATTGAATGTATGTCCCGCGAGGACATGAAAAAGCTTCAGGACGAGCGTCTCGTGAAGCAGGTAAAGCATGTCTGGGACAACGTGCCCTACTACCGCAAAAAAATGGAGGAAAAGGGCGTTACCCCCGATGATATCAAGTCTACCGACGACTTGCATAAGCTGCCTTTTCTTACCAAAGCCGACCTGCGTGACGCCTACCCCTACGGTCTTCTTGCAAAGCCCTTGGCGGACTGCGTAAGAATTCAGTCCACAAGCGGAACTACGGGAAAGCGTGTTGTGGCTTTCTACACTCAGCACGACATCGACCTCTGGGAGGACTGCTGCGCAAGAGCTGTTGTTGCTGCGGGCGGAACAAACGAGGACGTTTGTCAGGTCTGCTACGGGTACGGTCTGTTCACGGGAGGTCCGGGACTTAACGGCGGCTCTCATAAGGTCGGCTGTCTTACTCTGCCCATGTCCTCGGGAAATACGGAAAGACAGATCCAGTTCATGCGCGATCTCGGTTCTACCATTCTTTGCTGTACTCCCTCATACGCCGCTTATATCGGCGAAACGCTTCACGAAATGGGATACACCACCGACGACATCAAGCTTAAAGCGGGTATCTTCGGTGCTGAACCATGGACTGAGGAAATGCGCCGCGAGATAGAAAAGTCACTGGGAATAAAGGCTTATGATATCTACGGACTTACCGAGACCAGCGGTCCGGGCGTATCCTTCGAGTGCTCCGAGCAGACGGGTATGCACATCAATGAGGATCACTTCATTGCAGAAATTATCGACCCCGATACAGGAGAGGTGCTCCCCGAAGGCTCAAAGGGAGAGCTTGTTTTCACCAGCATTACAAAGGAAGCTTTCCCGCTGCTTCGTTATAGAACACGCGATATCTGCGTGCTTACGAGAAAAAAATGCTCCTGCGGCAGAACTCTGGTAAAAATGACCAAGCCCATGGGCAGAAGCGACGATATGCTCATCATCAGAGGTGTAAACGTGTTCCCGTCACAGATCGAGACTGTTCTCATCGAGCAGGGCTATGCGCCTAACTATCAGATCGAGGTTGACAGGGTAAACAATACCGATACCCTTGATATAAACGTTGAAATGACCGCAGAGCAGTTCTCCGACACGGTCAAGGACATTCAGCTGAAAGAGCGTGAGCTTGTTGATGCTATCAGAACCATTCTGGGAATTACTCCCAAGGTTCACCTTGTGTCCCCCAAAACCATTGCAAGAAGCGAGGGTAAGGCTGTCCGCGTCATCGATAAGCGTAAGCTGCACGACTAAAAAGGCTGTACGTTTAGTACGAATATTTGTATTATCAGCATTAAAGGAGGAAACAGTATGTTTATTAAGCAATTATCTATTTTTGTGGAAAATAAACCCGGCAGACTCAGCGCGGTTACAAAGCTTCTCAGCGACAGCGGTATTGATATCCGCGCGCTTTCCATTGCGGACACAAAGGATTTCGGTATCCTCAGACTTATAGTAAACAACCCTGACAAGGCGTGCGAGGTGCTGAAAAATGCGGACTGCACAGTCTCGATGACAAATGTTATCGCAATCGGCGCAGAGGATAAGCCCGGCGGACTTACGGGCATAATGGAATGCCTTTACGCATCCAATATTTCGGTTGAGTATATGTACGCATTTATTACCAAAAAGGCTGGCGAGGCTTACGTTATTGTCCGTGTGGACAATAACGACAAGGCTCTGGAGGCTCTGAAGGAAAGCGGCTTTGCGGTGCTTACCGCCGCAGAAGTCTACGATATGTAAATTTGAGCACAAATAAAACCGCGGGGATAATTTCTTCCCGCGGTTTTTGTTTTGATTTTATTTTAATTCATAGCCAACAGGCAGGTATACACTCACAAAGCTTTCGCCCCTGAACGGAGAAGCGGTATAGGTGTATTCGTTTCCGCCGAAAGAAATTCTCTCGCTGAAGCTTTCGCCGCATTCTTTGCGGACTTCTTCAAGCGGAGCGCCGTAAGGATTTACCGCTTTTATTTTTTCGCGGCTGTCGCTGACAATGCTGCCGCCACTGATAACGGTCTCGCCCTTTGCCGAACCAACAGAAACTTCGGTAGAAGCGGCGATGTGCATTTTGAAGGTTCCTCCGGCAACGGTGACATTTCCCGAACCGAAGCAGTCTCCGATGCCCGCCGCGCTGTTTCCCTCGCAGAAAATATTGTACTCTCCCGAATCTATTCTAACGTTTGTATTTCCGTTTACTGAGCCTATTGCGACGCTGTTCTTGGAATGGATAGTAAGGTCGCAGCTTCCGCCGTTGAATACCATGCTTCCGCTTCCGTTTTCAAGAGAACCGAAGCAGCAGCAGTTGTCACCCGAACAAGAAGCCGTTACAACGGAATTGCATTCCAGATCGATTTTTCCACTCTTTGAGCCGACAGCGATAACGTTCTGACCCGCTGCGTCTATATCTACGGTGCTGTCCCAAAGTCTTATACCAACGTTTCCTGTGACCGTTCCGATGCCTATCAGTGACACGCCTTTAAGTTCTGCGGTGATAAGTCCTCCGACTATATCTATGGAAGAATTTTCTCCGCCGAATCCGCCGCCGATCGCAACTACGTTACCCGATTGTGAAGTAATATTCAGACTGCCGCTGATATCGACTGTGATAGAACCGAAGTCCTGCAAGCAATCGCCGCCGATGACAACCCCGCTTGGATTGTTCATGTCTATATTGAGCTGACCGTCTCCGTTCAGAGTAAGGCTGCTGGAGGAGGGAACACGTATTCCCTCGTAAGAGAAGCAGTTTTTGCCGTCCATATTTAGCGTAACGTCGCAGTTTTTACCCAATGTAAGAACGGGAGCTTCCAGACCGAAAACATTCACGCCGCAGATGTTGACAGTACCCTTGTAGCCGTCGGGACAGCTTATTCTCATGCTGACCGAACAGGAGGTATTTCCCGTAAGATAAACGTTTTCGGCCCCTATGATAATGTCCGTATAACCCTGCACGGCAAGCTCGGCAAGATTCTGCGGTTCATCGGAATCAAGGACGCAGGCTTTCTGCGTGTAGCCCACGCTTTTAAGGTTCATGCTTATTATTTTATCCCTTATTTCCGCGGGAATTTCCGGCGGAAGCACAGGATTCGGCTTGCTTGTGTAGTAGCCCTGAATAAGGTCTATGCCTAACGAGATAAGCGTTTCAAGCTCCTCGCTTGTCTCGACGCCTTCCGCAAGAGCTTTAATATTGTGGTTGCGGGCAAAGCCTATCATGTTTGAAACAAGGTGCTGCTTCTGAATGTCGTTGTTGATATCCATGATGAGAGAGCGGTCTATTTTAATGAAGTCCGGGTGCATGGAAAGAAGCGTGGATTCGTTTGCGTAGCCTGTGCCGTAGTCGTCCATAGCTATAAGCGCACCTTTGCTGCAGTATCTTTCGCGGATGGTATCCATACTTTTCGGCGTGACCTGAAGTCCTTCGGTGATCTCAATTATCAGCTTGTTGAAAACTTCTCCGTAGGAGTCCGAGAGTTCTTCGTACAGCTCATCGGAAATGCAGCAATTGGGGATAGTGTTCACGAACAGCTTTTTATTGCTGAACAGCTCGCGGTTGTCCCAAAGGTAAGATATGGTTTTTGTAATGGTAAGGTATTCCACCGCAGAGGACATACCCTGTTCCGCGGCAATCTCGACCACTTCGGTGGGGGAAAGCTTTATTCCGTCTATCTCCTTGGGTCTCATGAGAGCCTCATAGCCGTAGATAGCTCCCGTCCGCGCGTCAACGACAGGCTGGAAGTAATAATTTACATTATTCTCCTCAACAATCTTTTTGAATACCTGTATCTTTTTAAAGTCATATGCTTTCAGTACATAGTTTGCTCTGTCGAATTCCACGGGAGCCTCCGCCGCCGAGGATTTTGCTTCAAACACAGCGTAATCTGCCGCAGACATCATCGTACCCGCGTCATTTTCCTCTCCGCCGAAAAGGGCGTATCCGCAGTAAACGCGGATATATTCGCTTCCTTCCGATGAGGAGATGACCTCGTTGAGTCCTGCAAAAAGCTTGTCGGCGTATTTGCGGCAGCCTTCCTCATAGGTGTCGGTGATAAGTACACAAAATTCGTTTGTAGCCGTTCTTCCCGAAAAGATATTGTGAGGATTTTCAAATTTCTTTATAAAAGCCGCAGCTTTTGCCACGACTCTGTCGGCAGCGGCGGTGCCCTTAAATGACGTAAGCTTATCCACGCCGTTTATCAGCAGAGTTATCAGTCCCACTGTTCCCGAACGCAGACCGGAAACGGAACGCACCTTTGAAATAAACGCATCGCGGCAAAGCAAGCCTGTATCGCTGTCATAATATTGCAGGCTTTTGATTATATTACGGCAGGACACCAGTTCCGAAACGTCGTTTATCATAGTGAACTCGAAATCTGCGTTTTCATAGGTGTTTACTTTTATCCAGCTTTCGGGACGTGCGGCCATATAGATGTCTGCGCCTGCTGTAGACGGGTATGAGATCATGTCGAGCACAAGCTTTTTGTAGTCGGTGTCGTCCACAACTCCGCCTGCTGTTTCGAGCCCCGTTATTTCCGAAAATTTTCCTGAAATAAAGGCAGTCTCGGTTTTTTTGTCGTATCTTATTTCCGCATATCCATCGATTTTATCGATAAGATTATCAGCACTTTCAATGCGTTTGCGCATTTGATCGAACAGGATCCATGCAAGTACGGCGGAACCTGCCGTAAAAACCGCGGCTAAAGTCAGAAAAACGCTTTTAAGCGAGGGCAGGAAAACGATTGCCGCCAATGAAGCAAGCGTAAGCGCCATACCTGCGTATACAAGCCGTACAAAAAGAAGACGCTGTTTTTTTTCGTCTTTCATATAATTACCGCTCCCCTCAAAACAGGTGTATATTTTTTTAATTATACATTATATTACTAAAAATATCAACAATGTTTTTAGAGTTTTGTACACATTAGACAAAAACGCTTTTCCGAATCTATGCAAAAGGGTCAGCCTTTTTTCAGTTCCGAGATAACGCTTATAAAGCTTTCCACATCGTTGAAGTCCTTATAGACCGAGGCAAAGCGCACATATGCCACCTGATCTATGGCTTTAAGCTCACGCAGAACGATATTGCCGATCTCCGAAGAGGAAATACGGTCCTGCATGGTGTTGGCATAGCAGCTTTCCACGGCGTCAACTATCTTGTCGATGTTGTCAGCCGATACGGGACGTTTTTTCACCGCAGTGGAGAGTCCTTTTATAAGCTTGTTCCTGTCGAAAAGCTCGACAGTGTTATCCTTTTTCACCACCAGCAGTACGGGCATTTCCACAGATTCATAGGTTGTGAATCTTTTTCCGCAGTTTGTACACTCACGTCTTCGGCGTTTTTTTCCATCGACGGGACGTGAGTCCACGACTTTAGTATCCTCAAAACCGCAAAACGGACATCGCATGAGGGACACTC
>CAMWRN010000036.1 GCA_947176675.1 uncultured Clostridia bacterium
CCCCAATGCCCGCTAAAATATATATCCATGCGGGAGAAAGATTTGAAAGGTTAAGTCCAGAAACACTGCCGGCTCTAAAGGACGAAAAACCTGTAAGCACGTCCGGGAAAAATGTTATAACTGTGTCGGATGCGGCGTTCATAAGACTTGACACCGCAACTCCCGACAGAACAAGTGTCATTTTTGATGCACCCGTTTTTTTTGCAGTGGTGTATACAAGCATTACCGCAGCAAGGGCGCCCAAAAACGCTGCGGCAGGAAGATAGTGCAGAGAATTGGGAAACACCGCAAGGCATAGTACAGTGAAAAATCCGGCGCCTGCGTTTACTCCGATAATGTTTGGTGCAGCTATTGGATTGCCCAAGACTGCCTGAATTATCGCTCCCGAAACTGCAAGAGCCGCCCCCGCAAGGATAGTTCCCAACACTCTTGGGAGGCGGACATACAAAAGAATTCTTTCGCTTTTTGAAAGTCCGCTTTGAGCAATGTCAGCAAGAATTTGCGTGGGAGAAAGACCTACCGCACCGAGAAAAATTCCTGCAAGTGAGGACAGTATCAGCAGGACTGTACCCAAAAGGAAAATATTTTTAATCCGGCTTTTCATCATTTAAGATCTCCGCAAGCATTTCGTAGGCTTTGTCCCATTCGGCATTGGGTTTGTTATGGAAATATTGCTTGGGCAGGAAAATACACCGTTCGTTTTTCACAGCCGAAAGCCCGCTCCATGCAGGGTTTGAAGCAAGTATGTCCTCATAGGATTTTTGCGCTTTTTCCTCGTCCGAACCCATTATCGTTATGAAAATAAAGTCGGGATCCTGCTCGATTATTTCTTCAATGCTAAGCTCCTCAAGCAGCGACGGGACAGTGTCAGCAATGTTTACACAGTTCATATCCGCAAGCATTTTTCCTGTCATGGAGTCGCTGCCTTTTGCCTTTATACCTGTTGAAAAGGCACGAAGGTACAGTACGTTTTTCTGCTCCTTATTCTGCTGTTCCGAAATGATATCGTTGATTTTTTTCTGTACCGCTTTGCCGTTTTTTTCATGCAAGTCCTGCCTGCCGGTTATATCTGTGCAGATTTTCAGCACGTTAAGATAATCCTCAAAATCCTCAACCTCAAACAGCGCACAGGTTATACCCGCCTGTTCCAGAGTTTCCGCAAGTTCTGTACCTCCGTGTGCCGTAGAGGACAAAATCACAAAATCCGCTTCGCCGTCAATAAGCAGCTCCGCAGAGGGGGAGTCAAGCAGACCGATATTTACAACATTGTCAGGGAGGGTCAGACTGTCACTATCAAAAGCGTCCTCGGTGGCAAATGAGACAGTACCTCCTGCAAGCTGCCATATGTCCGCAAAGCTGCTTGTGAACACCGCTGTTTTCTGCGGGTCTGATACGGTGACGGTTCTGCCTGCCGAGTCGGTAAAGGTCACTTCGCCGCCTATTTTTTTGTCGGTTTCTGAAATTATTCCGTTACTATTTTGTATGGGTTCGCTGTTCTTTTCGCAGCCTGAAAGTGCGGAAAGAACAATTACTGCCGCAAATATTACTGCCAATATTTTCATATATATATTCACTCCTTTTGTTAATTCAGTATTGTAGCATAATTTTCTTTGTCTGTCAAGAAAAGCGGAAGCTTTACAGCGCATATTGCTAAATTTTCAAATAGCATTTGGAATGAGATTACATGAGACGATGTTGAGATAACCAAGTCTCACAGCGGTTCGGGGAAACAAGCTATTAAATTTGTAAACGATTTTGAAGCGGACGTTGTTACCTTTGCTCGCGAGTATGACAAAGAGAAAGGCTGCGCAGGATTTCCACGCAACCTTTCATAATTAATTATGAATATTTCTGTACCGCTCTATGCCTTTTGTGTTGGCAGTTTTGTTATTTAAGCAGCTTGCTGTTATTGATAGCCGAAACGAGAGCGTTTACCGAAGCTACGATAATGTCGGTGTCTATGCCTGCGCCCCAGAATACGCCGTCTGCGGTCTCGATACCAACGTAAGCCGCCGCTTCGGAGCTTGAACCGTTTTCAAGAGCGTGCTCTTTGTAAGTTACAATAGTATAAGAAATTCCCAGCGCGTCCTTTACGGCGTTGGAAACAGCGTCCAGACGGCCGTTGCCTGCGGTCTCGCGGGTAATGGCAGTTCCGCCGCGGGATACTGTAACAGTGGCGGTAATGCCGTTCTTCTGTACGTAATGAGCTTCGTCCACAGTGAAGTGATCCTTTTTGTTGACATAGCGTTCAACGAAAATGTTGTATATCTCATCGGGCATAAGCTCCTTGTGAGCGTGGTCTGAAACGCTCTTGACCGCGTAGCCGAAGTCCTCTCGCATTTTTGGCGGCATATCTATGCCGAATTTCTGTTCCATGAGGTAGCCGATACCGCCCTTGCCCGACTGGCTGTTGATGCGGATAACGTCGCCCTCGTACTCTCTGCCCACGTCCTTTGGATCGATAGCAAGATAGGGGACAGTCCAGAATTCGGGAGATTTCTCCTCGCGCCACTTCATGCCCTTTGCGATAGCGTCCTGATGAGAACCGGAGAATGCCGCAAATACCAGCGCGCCGCTGTAAGGCTGTCTTTCGTAGACGTGCATACGTGTGAGTTTTTCATAAACCTGCGTGATCTCCGGCAGATTAGAGAGATCAAGCTCAGGGTCAACGCCGTGAGTGAACATATTCATTGCAAGCGTAACGATATCGACATTTCCGGTGCGTTCGCCGTTGCCGAAGAGAGTACCTTCAATACGGTCAGCTCCCGCCAACAGACCCATTTCGGAGTCCGCCACCGCACAGCCGCGGTCATTGTGTGGGTGCAGGGAAACGATAAGATTTTCGCGGTTGTTCATATGCTTGCACATATATTCGACCTGACAGGCGTAAACGTGGGGCATACTTTCCTCAACTGTTACGGGCAGATTGATTATCACCTTGTCGTTCGCAGTGGGCTGCCATACGTCGATAACGGCGTTGCATATGTCGAGTGCAAATTCCGGTTCCGTACCCGTAAAGCTTTCGGGACTGTATTCAAAGCGGAAATTTCCCTCGGTCTTTTCGCGATATTCTTTGCAGAGCTTTGCGCCGAAAACAGCAATGTCAATAATTTCCTCTTTGGATTTCTTGAATACCTGCTCACGCTGCGCAACAGAGGTGCTGTTGTAAAGGTGTACGATAGCGTTTTTGCAGCCCTTAAGAGCTTCAAATGTCTTAGCGATAATGTGTTCGCGGCTTTGGGTAAGTACCTGAATCGTAACGTCATCGGGAATAAGGTTCTGCTCGATCAATGTGCGGCAGAAAGTGTATTCGGTCTCGCTTGCAGCAGGGAAACCTATTTCTATTTCCTTGAAACCGACCTTGACAAGATGCTTCCAGAATTCAAGCTTTTCCTCCAGCGACATTGGAATAATGAGAGCCTGATTTCCGTCTCTGAGGTCAACGGAGCACCATACGGGAGCTTTGGCGGGTCTGTCGTTTTTGACCCAGTCATAGCAAGGCTCTGGGGGCATAAAGTAGCGTTTCTGATAGCGATCGTAATTTTTCATGACAAATCTTTCCTTTCGTTTTTGCGGAAGAGGCAGAAATGAGTTCACAATAAAAAAGCTTTCATCTCCTGTCTCATATGAGACTAAAGAGATGAAAGCATAGCTTCCACGGTACCACTCTTGTTCGGACAAAGTCCGCACCTCACCGCATCTCAATCTTTGGGATATCCAATGCGTATCTCTGTAACGGGAGAACCCGTTCCAACCTACTTGCAAAGCGTTCAGCGGACTGCTCAAGGACGAGTTATAACCAAGCTGCTTTGCCGTCTTGCACCAAGCGGCGGCTCTCTGAAAAAGCGGTTCGGCTTTTGTTCCTGTCGTTGCATTTGAATATTACAAAAAGCATTATACCACGGAAATTTTGATTTGTCAAGGGGGATTTTTAAAAAATACAGAAAAATGGTGAATAATCACAATCAGCCGGAATTTTTATTTGAGCAGTATGCCAAAACAGCTTTTGCAGTAAATTCGGCAGTGCCGTCTCCGCCGGTGTTGTCTATTTTGCGCTTCATTCTTTCGTCGCAGACATACATCTGTCCCAAGCCGCGCAGTATCTCGTCGGTGCAGGTGTAGTAATTGTCTGTGATAAATTTTTGCAGTTTTCCGATTTTTTTCCGCACTTCTTCGCTGTCGGGAGAGGTGTGTTTTACCGCGCCGCTCTCTGCGAAAATATACATAAGCTTTTGTGCAGTAGCTTCAAGCTCATCAGGGGATTTGTCCGCGGCTTTTGTTTCATATTCCTCATATGCTTTTGTGCCGCCCCATTTTGCCTTGATTTCCGCTCTATAGCTTTCGATCTCGTTGCTTTTGAAAATATCAAAATTCATATTCTTAACTCCTTTTTTTCGTATTTCGCAGGCAAATGTAATCAATTCTCCGATACGTTTTTTCTGTAATTCCAGAAGTTTTATCTGACGGATTAACGCTTCGTCCGAATCGAAATCCGGAGCGTCGAGGATCTCCCGTATTTCCTTTAGGGAAAACCCGATCTCACGGAACATCAGTATGCTGTGCAGACGGCACAGAGCCGTATCGTCATACAGCCTGTAACCCGCTTCGGTCAGCCGTGTCGGTTTCAGCAGACCTATCCTGTCGTAATGGTGAAGTGTGCGCACACTTACACCGGTTCGTTTGCTTACTTCGTTTACCGTGTACATTTTATCGCTCCTTTTCTCCTGCATGATTTATTATAAAGTATGACAGCGGGTCAGAGTCAATGAAATAATTATTAATAATATTTTGATAATCCAAAAACTCAATGTGCGCATATATTTTTTTACAAAATACTGGACAAGTCAAAAATAATGTGCTATAATATAATGTATTTACATTTTGTGTGGAGGTTTTACAGACTATGTCTTTAATGAAAAAAGTTGCCGCATCCGCAGCCGCAGCGGTCATGACGCTTTCCCTTGCTTCCTGCGGAAGCGATACCACGTGGGGCGCAGATATTGACGGCACTCGTCTCAGAGCGGGTATTCTCATTTATTTCCAGTCAAACGCTGTATCCGAAGCAAGTCAGTATCTTGGCGATGGCGAGACAGATGTTCTCGCTATCACGATCGAGGACAAACCCTCAAAGGATTGGATAAACGACGAGGCTGTGGAGGACATGAGAGAATATGCTGCAGTAGAAAAGAAATTTACCGAGCTTGGAATTACCTTTGAAAATAACGAGGAAAAAGCCGCGTCCAATACTGTTGACCAGTGGTGGGAATATGTGGGAGAATATTTTGAGGGTATTGGCGTGAGCAAGCAGTCTTATTATGATATCGTTTTGAACAGCCAGAAGCGCGCTGCTATCTTTGATTATTATTATTCTGACGGCGGAGAGAAAGAAGTTTCCGAAGATGAGATAAAAAACTATCTTTTGGAAAACAATTCTAGAATTAAGTTTATTAGAATGGAACTCAAGGACGGTGAGGGAAATCTCCTTAAATCTGAGGGCAAGGACGAACTGAAGAAAATGGCTGAAGGCTATATCGAAAGAGCCAAGAACGGAGAAAGCTTCGAGGCTATTGAGGACGAGTACAACGAGTATTACGAAAACCTTATCGCCGAAGCCAACGGCATTTCTTCCGAAACCGAGGACGGTGCAGCAGAGGAGGAAGACGTTTCCGATACCGAGACCGAAGAACCCGAGAGAATAAGCTACGGTACAGTGGTTTCCAAGGATTCCGCAATCCCATCGGAAAAGGTTGCGGAGACTGTTTTTGACGGCAGCCTGAATGTCGGCGACTATACAATCGTTGAAGAAAACGAGGTATGGTATATCGTCTACAGAATGGATCTGTTTGAGGATTCGTCCTATCTGGAGGGACAGATGGACTACGCCCGCAGAGCGCTTAAGGGCGAAGAGTTCGATGCTTCTGTTGCAGGCTGGATAGAAGGTCAGGACGTTACCGTAAACGAAGCTGCAATCAAACGCTACAAGCTTGAAAAGCTGACTGCCGAATAAAGAATCGAAAATCTAAAAGCAAGAGGACAGGACGTTTTTGCCGTTTGGAGGAAACGCGTCTGTCCTTTGTTTTTATCGCTGAGTTTCCTAAATTTGTATCTTATTAAAAACACCGGCATATAATGAAACAGCGGAGTTTTCCGCTAATGAAGCGTTTTATTTATGTACACATTGCAGACAAGGAGGAGTGCGCGGTGTCTCATAGACCGCGTGCATACAGAATATTATGCCAAGTGTTTTTTTAAGTCCTTCCACTCAGGAGTGGAATCCGTATATAAACGGAGGAAACGAAGAAGAATATATGAATATCATTGCCGACAAAATGGAGCCATACCTCCGTTCGTCGGGGATAGAGTATACCAGAAACGATCCTGACCGCGACGTGCGGGGAGCTATAAGCGACTCAAACGGCGGCAATTACGACGTACATCTTGCTCTCCACTCAAACGCGGGCGGCGGGCAGTACGCGGGAAAACTTCGCGGCGTTGATATTTACTATTCGCCCTATTCAAGCTACAGCAGACAGCTTGCCACGATAATCGCAAACAACATGAAAAGCGTTTATCCCGATCCGTCCAAGGTAAATATTCGTCCCACCACGTCCCTCGGCGAGGTCACGAGAACAAAGGCCGTGGCTGTTCTTGCAGAGCTTGGTTATCACGACAATCAGCAGGATGCAGAGTGGATCAAGGCAAATCTCGATGCGATAGCGAGAAATTTGGTTCAGTCGCTTTGTGACTATTTCGGAATCCCATTTGTTGAAGCAACTCCAGTAAGGCGGGGAATTGTATCCACGGACGGCTCTAACCTTAACATCAGAAAGTACCCATCCACCGACGCTGCTATCATCGGCGTTATCCCCAACGGCGCGACTATGTCTGTTTACGGTCAGACAGGCAACTGGTATGTTATCCGTTACGGCAATACCTACGGCTACGCCGCAGCTGACTTCATTACATTCGAGTAATTTTCATCGGTTTTTCGGTACGGGAAAATTTTTCCTCCCGTACCGAAAAAATATTTCCATAACAGTTGCAGTTCGGTAAAAAGTGTGATATAATTTAATATGTATAATTAGTTACATTCGGCTTGATCAAAAGGAGAAGCTTATGTCAAAAATAAAAGTAGCCGTTCTGTTCGGCGGCGTGTCAAACGAACACGAAATTTCATTGATCTCGGCGTCGAATATTATCTCGGCGATACCGAAAGATAAATATGAGGTCATTCCCATAGGTATTACAAAAAAAGGCAGATGGCTTTTCTATCCGGGGGACGTGAGTTTGATATCTTCAGGAAACTGGGAATCTCACCCCGACTGTGTTCCTGCGGTAATACTTCCTGATCCCGTGTACAAGGGTATAATGAAGGTATCGGACGGAGCCTATACGGTAAAACGAATAGATGCCGTCTTTTCCGCTCTTCACGGTCAGAACGGCGAGGACGGAGCTGTTCAGGGTCTTTTAAAGCTTTCGGGAATACCTTACGTGGGTTGCGATATAATTTCCTCGGCGAACTGTATGGATAAAATTTTCGCACATAAGATACTGGAGTCTGACGGAATAAAAATGGCAAGGTGGAAAAGTGTTTCTGTCTCCGAGCTTGGCAGACTTGACGAGGTGTGTGAAAATACCGCAGCTGAGCTTGAATATCCTCTTTTTGTAAAGCCGGCAAACAGCGGTTCGTCGGTAGGTGTGAACAAGGCAAGCTCGTTTGAGGAACTGAAAAATGCGGTAAAGCTTGCGTTCAGTCACGACAGAAAGGTCATTATAGAAGAATTCGTAAAGGGCAGGGAAGTGGAGTGCGCCGTTTTCGGCAAGGATAACCCGTTTGCTTCGGCAGTGGGAGAGATCAATTCCTGCAATGAATTTTATGATTACGAAGCAAAGTATATTCTGGGTACGTCGGGACTCTCTATCCCCGCAGATATCCCCGAAGTCTCCGAAAAGGAGATACGGGAGACGGCAGTGAAAGCCTTTAAGCTTATGGGGTGTTCGGGACTTGCCCGTGTGGACTTCTTCCTGAAAGAGGACGGTACGGTGATACTCAACGAGATCAACACAATGCCGGGCTTCACGCAGATAAGCATGTATCCAAAGCTTATGGAAAATATGGGAATTTCTCAGTCTGAGCTTGTTGATAAGCTTATTTCTCTTGCAATTGAGGGATAATACATATTGGAGTCAGGTTTTGTTTTCTTCATTGACATTCGGAATTTTGCTGATGCAAAGCCGCAAAATATCTCAGAGAGGAGATAATTATGAACAACAACGCAATAGGCGTATTCGATTCGGGTCTGGGAGGACTGACATGCCTGAAAGAGCTGAACAAGCTTATCCCGAACGAAAATGTGATATATTTCGGTGATACGGCAAGACTTCCATACGGAACGAGGAGCCGCGAAACTATTTTAGAGTACGCTCATCAGGATATTGCTTTTGTGAAGGGCAAGAACGTCAAGATGATAATTGCCGCCTGCGGAACGGTATCATCGGTTCTGGGAAGCGGCAAGACAGCCGACGGGGACGTTCCTTTCACCGGAGTGCTTCTCCCTGCGGCTCAGGCGGCATGCGGTGTGACCAGAAACGGGAAAGTCGGGGTAATAGGCACTGAGGCTACGATTAAATCGGGTTCTTACGGAAAAGCTATAAGAGGGATACGTCCCGATGTTTCGGTGATAGGCGCGGCTTGTCCGTTGTTTGTTCCGCTTGTTGAAAACGGTTTCACCGCGCGGGATAATAAGGTCGCACAGCTTGTAACGGAGCAGTATCTTGCTCCCATAAAAAAAGAGGGCGTTGACACGCTTATTCTTGGCTGTACTCATTATCCTATTCTAAAGGACGTTATTTCCGACTTTATGGGGGACTCGGTAACTCTTATTTCTTCGGGCGAGGAAGCTGCAAAGTACGCCTATAAAATGCTGATGAGCAGGGAAATGCTTTCCGACCGCGAAGAAAACGGAACAAACACATATTACACCTCCGACAGCATAGAGCTTTTCGAGGATAACGCACGGGCGTTCCTCAGCTCTATTAACGGCGACGTTTATAAGGTGGGGATCGACGAGCTTATTTCCGCCGCAAATTATTAGTAAAGAGGAATAAAATGGAAAAGAATGTTTTGATAAATCTTACCAGCATCAATACTGTGGACGAAGACAGTTCCAAAACGGAGCTTACCACGGCGGGTACGCTGCGAAGCCTTAAAAACGGCGGTTTCGAGCTGAAATATGAGGAATCGGAGGTAACAGGCTTCGGCGGATCTACCACAAGGCTTATTATGCATGGGAACAACCTTGTGAATTTGAACCGTACAGGTACGGCTCCCTCCGACCTTATCCTTGAAAAGGATAAAAAGCACCACTGCCATTACGGTACGCCCTACGGGGACTTTACAATGGGTATCTTCACCCACTGTATTGACAACAACATAGGTGAAGACGGCGGTGATCTGTACCTCAAATACACCGTGGATATAAATTCCAGCTTTGTGTCCGACAACGAGATATACATTAAAATCAACTGATTTTGTAACTGAAAGGAAGATAAAAATGATAAATCCGATAAAATCCGCTTCCGAGGAGCTTCGGGAGATACTGATGTCCTCTTTGGGAAGGCTTGTTTCCGAGGGAAAAATAGAGGCAGTACCACTTCCCTCGTTTAACGTTGAAATACCGCAGGATAAGTCACACGGGGATTTTGCCTCCAATATTGCCCTTGCCTGCGCAAAGCCGCTTAAATCCGCGCCGAGAAAGATAGCCGAGCTTTTCTGCGAAGCGGTTATTCTTGATGGAACTTCCTTTGAGCGGGTGGAGATAGCGGGTCCCGGCTTTATTAACTTTTTCCTGTCAAGGAACTGGTTTTCGGGCGTTGTGGCATCTGTACTCGCCGAAAAGGAAAATTACGGCAGAACTGACAGCGGCGCTGGGAAAAGTATTCTTGTGGAATTTGTTTCCGCAAATCCCACCGGACCTATGCACATAGGCAACGCCCGCGGCGGAGCTATCGGAGACGGACTTTCTTCTGTGCTTGACTGGGCAGGCTATAGGGTAGAGCGGGAGTTCTACGTAAATGACGCGGGCAATCAGATAGAGAAGTTCGGTAAATCTCTCGACCTGCGGTACTGTCAGCTTTGTTCCGAAGCGGGACAGGCATTAGCAAAAAAATTTCCGGACTGCGAAGAGTTAAGTCAGGCAATCTATAACGATACCGAAACCTTCCCTATGCCCGAGGACGTTTATCTTGGCGCGGATATAATTGTTCACGCAAAAAATTTTTACGATGAAAATGGAGAGGTCTATGCGGGCAAGTCCGAGGAGGAACGCAGGGAAGCGCTGGTTGACTTTGCTCTTCCTAAAAATATCCAAAAGCTTGAGGACGACCTCCGCAAGTACCGTATTGAATACGACACCTGGTTCAGGGAAAGCTCTCTCCATAACAGCGGCGCAGTAAATGAAGTCATCGAGCTGCTGAAGAAGAGCGGTCACACTTACGAACAGGAGGGCGCTCTGTGGTTCAAGTCCTCCGATTTCGGAGACGAAAAGGACAGGGTACTTGTCCGCGCAAATGGTATACCTACCTACTTTGTACCCGATATTGCCTATCATTACAACAAACTTGTGACACGCGGTTTTAATACAGCGATAGACGTTCTCGGAGCAGACCACCACGGCTATGTACCCAGAATGAAAGCTGCCATGGAGGCTTTGGGTATCGATCCGAACCGCTTCAATGCCATAATCATGCAGATGGTCCGTCTTGTCAAGGACGGCGAGACCTATAAGCTTTCCAAGCGTTCGGGAAAAGCCGTTACTCTCGAAACTCTGCTGGACGAAGTACCCATAGATGCGGCGCGGTACTTCTTTAACCTGCGGGAAGCCAATTCTCACTTTGAATTTGACCTTGACCTTGCTATAGAGCAGTCCTCGAAAAATCCCGTGTACTATGTTCAGTATGCACACGCGCGTATCTGTTCCATTATAAGGAATCTTGCCGCGGAGGGTTTTTCCGTAAAGGATCTGTCCGCTGAGCAGCTTAACGTTCTGGACACTCCCGAGGAAGTGGAGCTTATACGCCATATCGCGGCTCTGCCCAATACGGTGGACTCGGCGGCAAGGGATTACGACCCGTCCAAGATAACCCGTTACAGTCAGGAGCTTGCAACGCTGTTTCACAAGTTTTACGACAAGTGCCGCATCAAAGGTGCGGAGGAACCGCTTCTGTACGCACGTCTCAGCCTTTGCGACGCGGTAAGGACTGCGCTCAGAAACACCTTTGAGATACTAAAAATTGACTGTCCCGAAAAGATGTAAAACTTTTTAGGAGAATAGTATGCTAATAAATATAGAGTGTGAATACTGCGGCTCGGTCTACGATTTTTCAAAGCACCGTTCCTGTCCGAGCTGTGCAGCTGTGCCGTCAAAGGAGCAGGTCTCCGCTGCAAGAGCCGCCGCAAAAGCGGAAATGAATTCGGAGACAGGCTCTGTCCGAGTTGTTTATGCGAGCCGCTTTATGAACGTTGCCGTAAAGCTTGTTCCCGTGTGTATTGTGTTGATATTAATATCTGCGCTGCTACCCGTTATAGCGGAAAATAGCTTGAACAGCTCCATAGTAAAAAACTATCAGACGGTGGACGCCCCTGTCTATAATGATTTTCAGCTGAACGAGTCCTTTGTTTACGACGGAACAATGACTCTTACCATAACTGAAGCCTTTATTTCTGACAGCGAACGGATACAAGCTATTCTTCCCGACGGCATGGAGCTGCTTGTAGTTCATGTTGAATGTTCGGTATCTCAGACGGACGGTTCTTTTTTCCAAAACTACTATAACCGCACTCCGTACATAAACAACGGTGAATACTGCCGCAGCTATGTTTCAACCTCGGCACTGAGATCCTGCCCCGAGGTTTACGCCCAGAACATTTTTTCGCTTTCCTCTGCAAACTATTCAAGAGAAAGCGACGGCTATATGTGTTTTCTTATAGACGAGGGAAACAGACAGTTCGACCTGTGCTTTGAAGAAATTTCCGTAAAGGGGCATGCCAAACAGCTTGACAGCATAGATAGGATCGTAATTGACGTTTCGGACGGAGGTACTGTGAATGAATAAGAACACTAATGTTAAGCAGTACAGTACTACGATAAAGGTAGTTGCAGTAATACTTCTTATCCTGACGCCGATTGTTGCTATCGCGTCAATTTCCGAGGCGATTATGATAAATGAGGTATCGGAGTTCGATACTTATTACAGATGGGAAATAACCGACGCTAAAGCGGAAAAGCAGCCCGACGGAAAATATCTTATTACGGCGGATATAAAAAATACAAGCGCATACCGTGCGTCCATAAGTGACTATTCGATAATCGTCAAGTACGGAAACAATAACCGCGCCGACAATGAAATGTCTTCAAGAAACTATCCGAGCGGAGATTTTTATGATATTCTGAAATATCCGATAGTTCCCGCAGGACAGACGATAAAGCACCGAATGCTTGTCAGTCTGCCCGATGGTACGACAACAGTACGCCTTGACTACAGCGGAAAGGCTTATGACCTTGAGGATATCTTAGGCGAGCATGAAAATCAGGTCTACACGCTGAAGCTTAACTGATTTCCAAATTTTTTGAATTTTACAGAATAAATTCACCAAAGCTGTCAAAACTATGCTTGAGGTGAATTTTATGAGCAATGAAAAATTCAAAATAGGCAATCTTTCAGGCAAGGGTCTTATTATTGCGGCAGCGGCAAGTATTGCAGTCGTGGCTGCGGCGGGGTTTTACTCCTACAGCAAAATTTCCGATAAGCTTAACGCGGAAATTATAGGGGAAAACAGGGATACATTGTCCGCTGCCGGCGCTTCCGATGGTAACGGTACAGATCTTAACGCTCCCGTGGATGCGGCTCAAACGGACGTTGTCAAAAGGGAACCCACAGTCACGGAAAAAGAGCCTGCCGAATCCGCAGTAGTCACAACGGAAGCCTCAAAGGCAGACGAGGCTGCGTCTGCGCAAACTGCGCAGACAGAACCTTTTCCCACCACAATGGTAAGACCGCTCAACGGCGAGGTACTCAACGATTTCTCCGCAGGCGAGCTTGTCAAGTCCAAGACTCTCAACGTGTGGAAAACTCATGACGGAGTTGACATCGCAGGCGCAATGGACGAAAAAGTAAAAAGTATGTCGGGTGGTACGGTGACAAAGGTCTACGAGGACCAAATGATGGGTGCGTGCGTTGTTATCGATCACGGAAACGGCTTTGAGGGTTACTACTGCAATCTCAGCAAGGACATTCCCGTTGCCGAGGGACAGAGCGTTTCCGCAGGAACAGTCATAGGAGCGGTCGGAAACACTGCTCAGAACGAGATCAGTGAGGAACCTCACCTGCACTTTGCCGTCAAGAAAAACGGCGAATGGATCGATCCTATCGCTCTCATTTCCGGAGAGGGAAGTTGACGGAATCTATAAAAACCGCTTTGCAGACTAAACTGCAAGGCGGTTTTTACTTAAGTTTTTAGGTAAGCTTTGCGAACGTTCCTGCGGAACTTTTTTTCTGTGGGAGCTTTTTTGATAACAGTTTTTTGTCAAGCTCGTACAGCAGAATGAAAATTATTCCCGCAGAGCAGAGATAGATCACTGTTTCAAAAAGTACCGATGAGCATGTGATAAATTTCATTAGCGTGAAGGTCAGCTGACAGCAGAAAAAGCACATCATAAACGGCTTTATAATGTAAGTGAACGGCTCAAAGCGTATCTCCGCGGCGTGAAAAACAAATATCACGCGGACAATATTGCTGTACACGTTGCTTGCGTAGTAGGAGATCAGTACGCCTGTGAAGCCGTAAAGATGAACAAAAACTATCACGCAGACTATCCGTATCG
>CAMWRN010000037.1 GCA_947176675.1 uncultured Clostridia bacterium
GGTGTACAGATCAGTATAGGACATAAACTCGTTCGTGCTGTAGGATATCTTTGATACGCTCTTGTTCGTAGTGATCATGGAATCGGCAGTTCTGATGTTAATAGAATAACGGTCGTCATCCGCAAAGTTGCCTATAACGGAACCGCTTCTAAGGAAAATCTCGCCGTTGTCCTTGCCGTTGAATTCGCTTGACACAACGATCTGAGAATCCGAGCCCAAAACGATATAATTCTTATCGGAATTTTTACTGCCCTTATAGGTCAGTATGCAGGACGAATTTGCTCCAAGTGTAACGATATCGCCGTTTTTGAGCATGTCGCCACTTGAGGAACTTGTAACGGTATCGGAGTTTGTAACGCTGACGCTTCCCGAAGCGGAAGATATGTACAGTCCGTAGGAAGATCCGCCACCACCGGTGACAACGATCAAGGTAATGATTATCGCCGCAAGCGCGCAGCCTCCGAGTATAAGCGGAATTTTAAAATTATTTATAAAATCCTTCATAAAATTTATTCCGGATCCGAGCAATGCCCGAATCTTCTCCTTTCATTAATTCTCAGCAGCCGAAGTACCTGCTGTAACGGTAACCTCTTCGCCGAAATCATCGTCTGTTTCAGAGAACCAGTCCTCGTAACCGTCTGTACCTGTATTGGTATTTCCTGTAATTTCCCACCACTTTATACCCGAATAGGTAGTGTAGGAATGAGTCTGCATGGTCGTACCAAGCGTTCCGTAGGACGAAATATCATCGTCCACGGTTTCTGTAGGCGGACTTGTTGTCACGGTCGTCGGTTCTGTAGTTATTTCAGTGGTTGTAACGGTCGTCTCGGAAGTCTCGCCTGTATCCGATTCGGTAGCGGTCTCCTGCTTGAGACGCTCGTCTCTAACAATCTTATAGGCTCGGTTAAGCTCCTCGGGAGTGAATGCAAGCTCTTTTTCCGCGCTTGCCCTGATAAGTTCTCCAAGCGTCGAATCGTTAAGCGTAAGTAAATCGAAGCTGTAGTTAAGATAACCGTACTTGCACATTTCTTCACAAGTAAGCATCTGAGCCGCAGTACGCTCGATAAGCACCATCGGCAGATCATATGGCTGCTTATCCGAATCATAAAGCTGCAGCGCCACCGTGCCGTCAAAATTCTGCACCTGAGTTATCATAACGTCCTTATAACCCATATATTCCTTCACATAGTCAAACTCGGCACGAAATGCCGTTCCTCTTACCGAAACAGAACTGTTCGGAGTTTTAAGGGAAAATGTTGCGTTCTTTCGGAGCTTATTGTTAAGACGGCATATTACCGCGCCCTTGGTGAGATTTACCGAAATATCACCTCTCGAGTCCACATCGGTAAAATATATGTACACCGTAGAATCAGGCTCTACCCAAACATACTTGTCCCTGTCAACGCTTATCCGCAGAAAACTGTCCTCGGAAGTGGTGATTATATCTCCGCTTTGCAGCACAGACTGCTTCCCAGCACTGATACGCTTACCGTCGCGGGAAATATACGCCGTACCGCTTATATCGGTGACAATGAGCCGTCTTGCTATGTCTCCTCCGAAATACAGGCTTAAAACAATAGCGCCCGCAATGACCATAAGTATACTTATAACGCCGATCAAAATCAGCTTTAAATTTTCTGAAAGGATCTTTACCAAATCACAGCCGCCTTTCAACACTGCAAACATTTTATCCTCTAACATCTGCGATATTCATGGCAGCAGCCGAATAATTCCAATACCAAAACAGCCGTTATGAAATAAATTTCAACCATGAACATAACTATATTTTATTATACCACACATCTTTTTTTTTGTCAAAGCATTTTAAACATTTTGTCGATTTTCAGAAAATCATCACATTTCCCTCTCTGCCGAAGTACAGCAGTTATCTGTAAAATAAGGAACAATAAAAAAGACAGAGATTGAGTACCCCTGTCTCTTTCAATTGAACATTCCTACAGTACGGAACGAACTGCCTTAAACGGCATAATTGCGACTAAGCCGATAAGCCGGGTTTTGTCGTGTGCGGAAATCTATCTGGGCGAATCGTCGCCGAAACGCTCAAGCCGTCGTTGCAATGCGCCTGCCGAGCAGACAATAACGCATTGTTCCAAAATGACGTTGCATCGGACAGGGTTTACATGGCAGCGCAGTCTCCTGCGCTCCGGTGAGCTCTTACCTCGCCTTTCCACCCTTGCCGGAAAACCGGCGGTATATCTCTGTTGCACTATCCCTAAGGTCGCCCTCGGCTGCCGTTAGCAGCTGCCCTGCTCTGTGATGCCCGGACTTTCCTAACGCAGACGCGTAACACGCGTGATGCGTTCAACCGCATAGCTTACTCGCATTTATTATTATACCACAAATTTTTTAATATGTCAAATGCGGAAAAAGAATTCCCTTTTCAGATCAGTGTTGCTAATACTCAATTTTTCAAATTTTTCGTCAAAATTCCAGATAAGATGTAGAAAATACAGAGTGACTGAATTAAACCAATCACCCTGTATTTGTCCTGATGCTATACTTTATTCTCCTCAACTGATGTCTGTTTTTTCTTTCTAAAAACAAACGCCAAAACCATGCAAACAACGATGCCGATGAGATATGGGATGCTCAGAAGTAACGCAGTACTGGCGGGAGCACTATACCCGGCATTTTCAACGCCACACACCATTTTACCATAGTTAAATCCAACGACTCCACACATTACGTTGGTCAACAGAATTGCCAAAATACTAAAAAGAGTGCTGAGACTCTTCATATTCATACAAATGTCTCCTTTCATTTTTTGCCCCTTAGGATAAGGCTGGCGCCGCAGATGACAGCTATGATACAGATAACAAGAAAAATGCCATTCCCATCAATATATATTGTAGAAGACTCGCTGATTTGGCTTGACATTGGAGGATTCAAAATGGAAATTAGCCCCCATATAACCAAACCGATAATCCCCGCAACACAAGTGATGATTCCCAACAGCATCCCCTTGTGACTTTTGAACGATTGTCCATTTACCGTTTTCTGCTCTGTTTTTTGAATACAGTCAGCATCCTCTTTCAACAGATAGTCCAGCGTGACATTGAAATATTTGCTGATTGCTATAAGTTTTTCACTTTCCGGAACGGATAAGCCTCCTTCCCATTTTGATATTGCCTGCCTTGAAACGCCAATTATTTCTGCAAGCTGTTCTTGTGACAGTCCGCTCTTCCGTCTGAGTGTATATATTTTTTCAGACAACATTTGCTTTACCTCCTTATCAAAACTATACCACAATCCTCTGTGGCACACTACCAACGACTATTGAAACTTCCGCAACCAACGGTTGCATTTTGAAAAATCATCATAAATTATCATATAATATTCCCTTGTTTATTGCAAGGATTCAAAATGGGCCGAAACTGCTCCCGTCTCATTTCCGAATGAATGATGAATGGACGCTTTAGCAAAATCAACGGAGTTTATACCCCGCAACACTTTTCTTAAAAGGGACAAAAAGAAGCAAGCGATATTTACCATTAATTTACGGTAAATATTCCGCTTGCTTCATAAATTCCTGACTTTATCAGAAAAGATCTCCGTATTCAGCCCACAAATCCATGGAACCGGGATTTCCTGCCGCAGCCGCTCTGAGAAGAATGCTTGTATTTTTCAGCGACGGCGAAGCGCACTTACTTCCTACGCTGATATCACCGTCGGACGTCTTCAGACTTCCGCCAGAAAAGCTCATATGGGAAACGTTCTTGCTTGCCGACTTATCCGAAATGATATTTTTCACAACAGAAGCAAGTTCCTTTGTGGGAAAACCGTATCTGCTCTGTGCGTCAAAGCTTATGTCTGTCAGCTCCGAAGTAACAGCCTGTCTCATCTTTTTGTTCATGCCGAGGATATTGCCTCTTCTGTCCACGGAAAGCTCAGAGATATCTTGTCCGAAGCATTTGTTAAGCGCCTTTTCCACAACGGGATAGTACACCTCTGTCATCTTTCCGTTCAATATCTTTGAACCGTTTGCCACCGTCTCAAGGCTTACGCTTTTCATAGCTTTATTTAAAGCGGACTGAACCCCGCTGAGATATTTCTCATCGGATATCTCTGTAATCGTTGCTTCGCCGCTGTTTACATCATAGTCAAACTCAAAGCTGATATTTTCGGGGACGCCTTCATTAGAGAGACTTTTCTTCATGGCGCTGTCAAAGTTGGCGCAGGTCTTAGAAAGCGTAATCATCGACTGCGCAGCCTTAACACGGCAATCGCCTAAGCTTACGGAAGTTCCGGATGCCTGAAGGGAATTGTTAACCGTATTGGAAAAACGGTCATAACTGGAAATCTTCAAACTGCTTGAACTGCTTGATACTTTATTCTGGTAATGCAAAGACATAGCCGAGGTTAGCCTGCGCGAAGAACCTCTTGACGATAATCCTCTTGCGTTCATATAGCTGCGCATACTGCTGATATTTCTAAACATTTGAAAAGACCCCTTTTCATAATATCATATATAATATATATCGGCTTTAATCCAAAAAACTTTAGCATAAATCAGTAAATTCTTCCGATTTTCGTAATTTTATTTTACGATATCCTCAATCCTGACATTGCTGCCTGCAAGTCCCAATGCGCTGTCAACAGGAAGCGAAAAGCATATCCCGCGGTTTTCGGTAAGGATACCCGCCGTGTCAAGGATATTCTGCATTACCTTTTCCCTGTCCTCTTTGCCAACCACGATAAGAACAACATCCTTTTCGGGCTGAATGGATATTCCAAGGAACTTCGCCGCTTCCTCGCCTCCAAGTCCGAGACCGTGCAAAAGCGTTCCTCCACGTGCTCCCGCAGCTTTCGAAGCTTCCTTTACCGCCTCAAAACCGCCGCGGTTTACGATGGTTATTATCATTTCATATTTAGCCTCGGACATCTCACTCTCTCCCTCCGTTTCGGGTTTTGTACCGTTGACCGCAAACGCCGTTCCCGACGCACCGCTAAGGGGTACGGTAAAAGCTACTCCCTTTCCCGCTTCGCTCAGGCGCAGCTTTTTATTGAACACATCGTAAAGCTCCATGACCCGTCCGTTTGGAACGAACACTGCGGCAATTATTTTCTTGTTGTCGCCCAGTCCCAGATAGTCCAGCATAGCCGAATCCGCCGAACCGTGTCCGTGCAGCAGGAAACGGCACGGCAGGCTTTCCCGCGCAAGTATATTCTGTACGTCCTGCGCGCTTCTATAGTCCGTTATCAGAAACATTGCCTTCACTTTTCGGCGCTCCTTTCGGCGTATGGAAGTCCATACAGGTTATTTTTTCACAGTATCGGTAAACACAGCCTTGTCGCAGTTTTTGTCCAGCAAAATCGGAAATACCTGTCTCTCAGCAGCTTTGACCGTATCGGCAGATCTTTCTGGAGCATGCTTGACCGTCTTGAACTTGCTGATAAGTCCCAGTACCTGAATAGTCAAAAGCGGGGTCATTGCAACCATGGCAACGATTCCGAATGCGTCTGTGGAAACGTTTCCTCCACGCGCCGAACATGCTCCCATAGCAAGCGGAAGCAGAAATGTGGCTGTAAGCGGTCCCGAAGCAACTCCGCCCGCGTCGAAAGCTACAGATGTGAAGATCGGCGGCACCAAAAGGCTTATTAGCAGCGCAAGTGCGTATCCGGGGATCAAAAACCAAAGAATTGATATTCCCGTAAGAACACGTATCATGGATATTCCAACCGAAGCGGCAACACCCAGCGCAAGGCTTATTCCCAGTGAACGTCCTGAAATACGTCCCTCGGTAATTGTCTCTACCTGCTGCTTAAGGACGTGTACCGCAGGCTCAGCAGATACGATAAAATAACCGATAAGCATTCCTATCGGAACAAGCAGCCACGATATCTTTCCTCCCGCAAGACTTTCGCCTATGTGCTGACCAATGGGCATAAATCCCACATTTGCGCCTGTCAGAAACAGAACAAGTCCAATGTATGTAAAACCAAGTCCCACAAAAATTTTGAGCATTGTTTTCAAATCAAGCTTAAGAAAAATCAGGTCAAACACGAGGAAAAACGCCACCGTCGGCACAAACGCCGAAGCTACGTCCTCTATGTAGTACGGAAACGAACGCAGGAACTCGCGGAAAGCTTCCGAGACGGTATCGTGATTTTCGGGGTGAGTAAGTATCTGCTCCGCAGTTTCGGTGCTGTTCAAAGCTCCCAAAATAAGCACCGTAAGGATAGGTCCGATAGAACACATTGCGACCAGACCGAAGCTGTCCTCCGCGGAGGTTTTGTCGCCGCGGATAGAAGAAAGTCCCAGACCGAGAGCCATTATAAACGGCACGGTGATAGGTCCGGTAGTAACCCCGCCCGAATCGAACGCCGCAGGTATAAAGCTTGGCGTGATAAGCGGAGAACAGGCAAAAATAAATATCAGCGCATAAAATACTATAAACACTGCCGATATTTTAATTTGCAGGAAAATACGCAGAAACGCAAGTGTAAGGAAAAGACCGACGCCGATACCAACCGACCAAACCATTATATTTGTATCGACGATGGGGGTCTGCTCCGCAAGGACTTTCAGATCAGGCTCGGCAACGGTAACAAGCACTCCTATCAAAAAGCAGACGGGCAGTATAAAAGCAATCTTCCGCGACTTTGTAAGCCGTGCGCCTATTTTTTCACCGATGATTATCATAGACGTATCCGCGCCCAGTGTGAACATGCCTATACCCACTATAAGGAGAACAGTCCCCACAAAAAAGGAAAAGAACATCTCACCGCTGAGCGGGACGATAGTCACTGACAGCAAAAAAACCACTGCTGCCACGGGAAGCACCGCTCCCAATGATTCCTTGATCTTTTCAACAAGGTTCTTTTGCATGAGATAGCTCCTTTCCACTAAATCTTCATCTGACTGGTCAGTTCCGTTTCAAAACCGATTCCGAAAAAGCAAAACACCGTACGCCCATTTGCAGACAGCCTCAAAAAGGCAAGCCGATATTTGCAGTTCGCCCATTTCGCGGACTTACTTCAAATTTACTGCTTCCCTTATCCGAAACCGTTACCAGTGCAACAACGTACAGCATTTTTTATCTGTGAGGTCTTGAACTTACCGTATTGATCGCTTTTGTTACAGCTACGTCAATATCTATCGTATTCTGATATTTAGTAGTATCAAGTCTGCTGAAAAGCTCTCCTTTATGAGAATTTACATACTTAGGTCTGAGAACATTGAGGGCAAGCGCCATCATATCATCAATGCACTTATCACACTTGCAGCAGTCCACATCCTTTAAAAGAAAATTAAGACGCTCCCTTACAATACTCTCCATAACATTAACAACAGCCATTGCAAACATCCTTTCTATACCGTCAGAATCCGAGATTATATTAACGTTCCGCGTTTCTGCTGATAATTTCAATGCACATTCTTCCGTTGTGATACGGACATTTCCATGGGTTTACCATATTGACCGTCCGCATAGGCTCGCCGTCAAAGTTAACCTCTCCCCACCATTCGGAATTATCACGTTTATCTGTCTGCTTGTTTTCGATCCAATCGAAAACTGTATCGGCAGCATCAAGGAACTTTTTGTCCCCACCCTGCTGGAACGCATTTGTAAAACCGACAACGCTTTCAGCCTGTACCCACCAGACGCGTTTTTTGTCGATCTTGTCATTTTCTCTCTCGTTGTTGACCGCTCCGTTTTCAAAAGCGATATTATAGATATTTTCGGCAATGCGCAGATTGATGAACCTCCATTTCGCCATGAACCGTCTGTCTCCTATGACCTCGCAGGCTCTGTCGATAAGCCAAGAAGCCTCGATGTCGTGACCGTAGGAATGAATATCTCCTATCTCGTTCAGCTCGCGGTCGAAGAACACACGCAGACAATTTTTGTCACTGTTGAATATCTTATCCTCAGTGATCTGAAGCAGGAACAGCAGACGCTCCTCAATGTGAGCGCTTTCGCCGCTGTCGCAGGCTTCCAGAAGCACCGTATAGGCTTCGATAAGGTGCAGAACAGTGTTCATGGTTTTGTCCGCCATAAGACCGTTTTCGGAAAGAGCATCGTTTGGTACGACATTCCAGTCCTCAGACATTGCCTCAAGATACGCAATATCGTCCCTGCACTTGTCCTCCACCGTACGGAAAAGCTCAAGAGCAAGATCAAGCGCTGACCTGTCATTTGAAGCGAGGAAGTAAGTTGAAAGAGCATAGATCGCAAACGCCTGATTGTAGGTATGCTTCATGGTATCTGAGGGCTTGCCGTCGTATGTCATCATCCACCAAACGCCGCCGTTGACCGTGTCCACACACTTTTTCAGAAACTCATAGGCATGCTTTGCATTATCGAGCAGATATTCCTCGTTCAACACCCTATAACAGGAGGAATAAAACCACAATATCCGCGATGTGAGTATCACGCCCTTGTCCGCAGTTTTGTCCACCTGCAAATCATTGTCCATAAAGCCGTAAAAACCGCCGTTTTCATCGTCACGAAGCTTATTCCAGAAAGGCAGGATACGCTCCGTAAGTTCTTTTCTGCACTTATCAGCCAGCATACAAAATCTTCCTTTTTTAGGTAATAAATTTGAAAAAATTTTTCAAACACGAAAAACGCATTTTCCATTACAGGAAAAAGTCATATTATCTGTTTCCGAACTTGTTCATGACAAGACCGGTTATTAGCTTTGGATAAAAATAAGTGGATTTTTGGGGCATTTTTTCCGAAGCCAAAGCAACGTCCCTGATCTCGGAAACCTTTGTTGGATTCAGGATAAAAGAGCAATCCGCACCCTCCATATCCACTGCTTGGAGAGCCTCTTCACGGGAACGTGTGTAGCCGAGATTTTTCTGATTTGCCATATTTTCCTTGTCAATGCCGAAAATTCTTTCCAGCACAAGGCTGTGCAGAACCGTCACGTCCAGACCGCAGTAAGCGTCCGACATTTCGGGAAGCAGCCTTTTTACAGCGTTCTCGTCTTTTAAGATCATAACATAGCACTTTCCCGCGCCTGCATAAAGAGCAAACGCTTTTTTGCCGTCGTCGTAAGCCTTATTGAGAGCCGCCTGCATACGTCCCTCGTCGGGCGCTTCGGCGATCACAAAATAATTCTTACACTCATTGAGGATTTTTTCTGTATTGAACTCCGCAAGGTCATGCACAATTCTATGTGTGGGAAAAACCACCAATCCTGAATTCTCCATGTTTACCAGCATCATCATAATGTAACCGCTTTGATCGCCGGGAACGGCTTTTCCGGCAGCGCAAAGGCTCTTATGGAAATTCAGAGCAGTCTCATAGCGGTGATGACCATCGGCTATATAAAGCTTCTTGTCGGCAAAAGCCGCAGTAAGCTTGGAAATTATCTGACTGTCGGAAATCTTCCACATTCTGTGAACAGTTCCGTCTCCGTCGGTAACTTCCATGTTAGGCGAACCGGCGGAGCAGCCGTCTATCATGCTGTAGACCGACCTGTCCTCGTCCATATAAAGCGAATATATCTGACTGAAATTGCAGAAAGTTTCGCTCATAAGGTCGAACCTGTCCTGCTTAGCCTTTGAGAGCGTTTCCTCGTGTGGCAGAACTATTCCTTCAGAAAAATCCGTAAGCTTTACAAGCGACACAAAGCCTTTCAGCGAACGCCTTGCTCCGTTTGCGGTAAACTGCATTTCGTAGACGTAAAGGCTATCCTCACCGTCACAGGCAAGAATGTCCTCGCTAAGCCATTTGTCGAGCGTATCTCCCGCCTGGCTGTACCGTTCCTCGCCGCCCTTGGGCAGCTCCAGACGGATTATATTGTAAGGATTTTTAGCGATATAGTCCTCACGCTGAGCGTCGGAAATAATATCGTACGGCGGACACACAAGCGTGTTGAGCTCTCCGCCCTTATCGGTATAGCGCATACCATTGAAAGCTCTAAGTTCAGCCATTTTCGGACTCCACTCCTAATAGTTATTTCAGATCCATGCCGCAGCATTTTTTATACTTTTTGCCGCTTCCGCAGGGACAAGGATCGTTTCTGCCGACCTTGCCCTTGACTCTTCTGGGGGAACTTGTCACCGTACCGTCTCCTCCCGTATCCTCAGGCTTCATGACCTGTTCGCGCTGCGGAGCCTGCTCGTTGGGTTTGAGCTGGATAGTAAACAGCAAACGAATAGTTTCCTCACGGATAGATTCGACCATAGCGTCGAACATCTCGAATCCCTCGAATCGGTACTCTACAACAGGATTTTTCTGACCGTAGGACCGCAAACCGATGCCGCGCTTCAGTTCTTCCATATCGTCAATATGAGCCATCCACTTAATATCCACGATCTTCAGCAGGATAACGCGTTCAAGCTCTCTGAGAACTTCAGAGCCGATCTTTTCTTCTTTCTGCTTATAGAAGTCCATAGCTCTGCCCACAAGCTTATCCACAATGTCCTGCTTGGACGTATTTTCAAGCTCTTCGGTGTTATAGCGGAAATCCTCATTCACTGTGAACAGACCCATAAATCTGTCACGCAGACCCGCAAGATTCCAGTCGTCCTTGATGCTGTCGTCCATAAGGTACTGGTCGACTGTCTCGGAGATCATATCCTGTATCATTTTGAGAATGTACTCGTGAATGTCCTCGCCGTCAAGCACTTTGGCTCTCTGACTGTAGATGATCTGTCTTTGGGCGGACATAACATCATCGTAGTTGAGTACGTTTTTACGGATAGCAAAGTTTCTGCCTTCTACCTTTTTCTGGGAGGACTCGATGACCTTTGTCAGCATTTTAGCTTCAATAGGCATATCCTCTTCTACCTTGAGCATTTCCATCATGCCCGTGATCCTGTCGCCGCCGAAAAGCCGCATAAGATCGTCCTCAAGAGACAGGAAGAAACGGCTTTCACCAACGTCTCCCTGACGGCCGGAACGTCCGCGGAGCTGATTGTCGATACGGCGGGATTCGTGCCTTTCCGTACCGAGAATGAACAGACCGCCCGCTTCTCTTACCTTTTCAGCCTTTTCCTTGACCTCGTTATTGTATTTTTCATAAAGCTCGCGGTATATCTTACGGGCGTTAAGGATCTCCTCATCGTCCGTTTCCGCATAGCTTATCGCTTCGTTGATGAGATCGTCCTCCATGCCCTGCTTTTTCATTTCGGCTTTCGCCATAAATTCGGCGTTACCGCCGAGAATGATGTCGGTACCGCGTCCGGCCATGTTCGTGGCAATGGTAACGGCTCCGTACTTACCTGCCTGAGCAACGATCTCGGCTTCCTTTTCGTGCTGCTTTGCGTTAAGAACATTGTGCTTTATGCCCTTTTTGGAAAGCATTTTGGAAAGAATCTCCGACTTTTCAATTGAGACTGTACCCACAAGCACAGGCTGTCCCTTCCGGTGACACTCTTCGATCTGGCGCATAGCCGCAAGGAACTTGCCGTGTTCTGTCTTGAACACAACGTCGGGATTATCTATACGATGAACGGGACGTTTAGTCGGGATCTCGATAACGTCCAGCTTATAAATTTCTTTAAATTCCTCTTCTTCAGTCATGGCGGTACCCGTCATACCCGAAAGTCTTGTATAGAGACGGAAATAGTTCTGGAACGTAATGCTCGCCAGAGTTTTTGACTCGTGAGCAACCTTTACGCCCTCTTTAGCTTCGATAGCTTGATGCAGACCGTCATTGAAGCGGCGTCCCATCATAAGACGTCCAGTAAATTCGTCAACGATTATGACCTCGCCGTCCTTGACAACGTAGTCTATATCGCTTTTCATTACGCCGTTTGCTTTAAGAGCCTGATTTACATGGTGAAGCAGGGTCGAGTTGTCCGCGTCGAAAAGATTCACAACGTTGAAGTACTTCTCCGCCTTTTTAACTCCCTGACGGGTAATAGTAGCGGTCTTAGCCTTTTCATCGATAATATAGTCGCAGTTCTCGGAGGCTTCCTCCTGATCCACCTTGTTGTCCATTTCAACAACAATGTAAGGCTTCAGAGTCTTGGCAAACTTATCCGCAAGAGTATAAAGCTCGGTTGACTTGTCGCCTCTTCCCGAAATGATAAGCGGCGTTCTTGCCTCGTCTATAAGGATCGAGTCCACCTCGTCCACGATTGCAAAATGATGCTCACGCTGAACCTTGTCTTTTTTGTAGATCACCATGTTGTCGCGAAGATAGTCAAAGCCGAACTCGTTGTTTGTACCGTAGGTTATATCGCAGGCGTATGCCTCACGGCGCTGGTCGTTGCTCAGTTCGTGGAGGATACAGCCGATAGTCATACCCAGATAGCGGTATACCTTGCCCATTTCCTCCGACTGGAACTTAGCCAGATAGTCGTTTACCGTAACGACGTGAACGCCCTTACCCTCTAAAGCACAGAGGTAGGACGCGCAGCAGGCAACGAGAGTTTTACCCTCACCTGTTTTCATTTCGGCAATACGTCCTTGATGAAGGACTATCGCACCTATTATCTGAACGGGAAACGGCTTTTTGCCCAATACTCTCCATGCCGCTTCTCTAACCGTAGCAAGAGCTTCCGGAAGTATATCGTCAAGAGTCTCGCCCTTTAAAAGGCGCTCCCTAAGCACCGCCGTCTGAGATTTAAGAGTCTCTTCGGACATAGCCGAATATTCATCGTCGAGATCGAGAACCTTATTTTTGATAGGTTCTATTTTTGCAAGCTCCCTTTTGCTGTAGCTGCCGAAAAGCCCGTCGAAAATGCCCATTAATTGATTCCACCTTTATATTATTTAACACATCATCATTATTAAAGACCAAAAGCATAGTATGACACGACATATACAATTATACTTCAAAAAAGTAATTTTGTCAACATTTTTTCACAACTAATATAATAATTGCGAAATAATTATCTTGACTTTCGGCTGAAATCGGGTTAAACTTAAGATAATTCGGATAATTTATTTCGGGAGGTGAGACAGTGCGCTGCGGATACTGCGGAAAAAAGATAAGGGATACAGCTAAATTCTGCCCTTACTGCGGAAAAGAAAATACAGGAAACGGATCGGAATTTGCAGGAAAATTCGACAGCATGGACGGACTTTTGGTCGTAAAGTCACAGGAAATTTTCACCGGTAAAAAAACAAAAAAATCCCGCAAAGACGGAAAAATGCAGTTCCGTGCGGCTGCAGTCTCTTTGGCGGCGGTCATTCTCTGCGCAGGGATATATTTCGCAGTACGGTTTGTCCTGCCCGAAATACGCTACTCAAACGCCGAAAAGCTTTACGCCGAGGGAAATACCGCCGAAGCGGGGACAGCTTTTTCCAAGCTGGGAAACTACAAGAGCAGCGCAGAATATGTCCGCAAATGCCGCTATGAGATCGCTTTGGAGCTTATGAACGACGGTTTTTATCCCGAGGCTGCGGACGCGTTCACCTCGCTTGACGGATACGAAAGCTCCAATATGCTTGCCGCGGAGTGTATGCTGAAGATTGCCGACGGCTATGCGGAAAAGGGTAATCTTGCATCCGCAGCTTCAATGTATGCAGCGGCGGGACGTCCCGAGCTTGCAAGGATTGCCGCAAAACGCAGAGCGGAGGCTCTCGCCGAAAGCGGAGATTATTTCTCCGCCGCGGACGTATCGGGCAAGTACGGCAACAACGAAGCAGCATTGGAGTACCGATACACGGGTGCAGCAGAAGCGCAGAAAAACGGCGACCTTAAAACCGCCGCTGACAACTACGCTATGCTTGGGGACTACAAGGATTCCGCCGAGCTTGCGGAAAAGTGCGCCTACGGCTTCTATAAGTCGGAATATGAGAAAAACGGTGCGTCGGAAGCTACAGTCCGCGGATTTTATTTTCTCGGCGACTACCTCGATTCGCGGGAAATTTTCCCGA
>CAMWRN010000038.1 GCA_947176675.1 uncultured Clostridia bacterium
GAAACCTCCGGTACATTTTATAAAATTCTGGAAACGCTGCACAACAAATGTTCTTTTTTAAATATTATAACAAATTGCTTTCCGTTTAACAAGGGGTCGGGAGGTATTTTTTTATATTTTTTCAAAAAAATCGCAAAATCTATTGTAAAGAAGCGGAAAAGCATTTATAATAAAAGTATGTATCTAAAAATTTACAATGGAGGTTCGCTTTGAAAAATTCACAGATATCGCTGAAATTCAGCTTCAGAAATCTACTTATAAACAAAGGCATATATCTCTTTGCCTTTTTTATTCCCATGATCGTGCTGCTGGTGTCCTACTTTATTTTCGGCATCTACCCGTTCGGGGACGAGTCCGTACTGGTGCTCGACCTGAGCGGTCAGTACGTTTATTACTACGAAAACCTCAGGGACGCTTTCTGGGGAAACGGCAGCTTCGTAAACAGCTGGAGCCGTAATCTTACGGGAGAAACAATGGGTATCTTCGCCTACTATCTGGCGAGTCCGTTCACCATTGTGGTAATGCTTCTGCCCCGCTCCATAATGACCACATCGCTGCTTATCATGCAGATGTTAAAAGTCGGCTCGGCTTCGGTAACGTTTTGTATGTATTTGCGGAAATCCAAAAATACCGCACCCTATACCGCGCTTATTTTCGCAATTTTGTACAGCCTTATGGCGTACATGATAGTGCAGCTTATGGATCCCATGTGGCTGGACGGTCTTATCTATCTGCCCATAATCTGTCTCGGAATAGAACGTCTCATCGACAAGGGAGAATGGCTGCTGTTCATAATCCCCCTTGCGCTGATGTTTATAGCAAATTTCTACATCGGCTGGATGATCGCCATATTCTGCTGCCTTTACTTTGTCGCCTACTACTTTTTTATCGCAAAGGATACTCTTCCGTTCCACTTCAAGCATATGCTTTTATCGGGCGTTAAATTCGCCTGCGGAGGAGTTATAGCCGCAGTCTGCGCGGCATGGCTGCTCATACCCCTTTACTACAGCCTGAGCTTGGGCAAATTCGAGTTTTCCGAGCCAAGCTATGAATTAAAGACCCAGTTTGACTTCGCGGACTTTTTTATGAACGTCCTCCCCAACGTTTACGATACCTGCCGTCCCGAAGGCTCGCCTGTTATCTACTGCGGAGTTATGACAATACTGCTCATTCCGCTGTACTTCTTCAACAGTAATATAAAGCTCCGTCAGAAGATAGGTTTCGGACTTCTCACCCTGTCGGTGATGCTGTCCATGTATATGTCCACGGTGGACCTGGTATGGCACGGCTTTCAGGTACCCAACTGGCTGCCCTACAGATATTCATTCACCGTCAGCTTTCTTATGCTTGTCATGGCGGCGCAGGCTTTCGAGCGTATCGAGGGCATAAGCTTCAAGGAAATAGGCGGTACTTTTTTTCTGCTTGCGGCTTACGTTTTATATCTTGACAAGCAGAATCCCACCGTCTCCGCAAACGGCAAGGACATCGAAAAAATGAATATTCTTGCGACGGTATGGTTTACGGTACTTTTGGCCGGAGTATACGCGCTGATGCTGTATCTCCAAAAGAAGCACTATAAGGTCAAACCTGTACCCATTGCGATAGCTGTTATTGTTATCGCAGAAATGACAGTAACCTCAACCTATACAATGTACAGCATCGACAAGGACGTTGTATACTCTAAATACAGCTCATACAACAGATACATCACTCTCGGACGGAACACCGTGGAAAAGATATATGACATGGACGACAGCCCTGTCTACAGAATAGAAAAGAATTTCCACCGCACAGTAAACGACCCTATGGCGTTCGGCTCTTTCGGACTTTCCCATTCAAGCTCTACTCTTAACGCTGCGCCCATACAGTTCCTGCGGAACTTAGGCTTTTCCTACGGCGGACACTATA
This sequence comes from uncultured Clostridia bacterium, assembly GCA_947176675.1. GTDB lineage: Bacteria > Bacillota > Clostridia > Oscillospirales > Ruminococcaceae > RGIG8773. Next base: position 1,909 of record CAMWRN010000038.1, read on the forward strand.
TCAGGTACAAAGGCGCGACCTATGTTACCGACGCTATTTTCGGAATAAAATACGTTATGGAAAAGGGGAACGCTCCACAACCGGACGAGGACGGAGTAACGCCGCTTCCCGATGTTGCGGAGTCAAAGCATTATGATAACCTTGTGCTTGCCAACGGCGACAAAAAGGAGATAATGTACGTTTACGAAAATCCATACGCTCTGCCCGTTGCTTTCATGGCGGACGAATCCATAGCAAGCCTCAGCTTCGATTCATGGGAAAATCCTTTTGAAAACCAGAACAAGCTGCTGTCCGCGCTGCTGTCCGACGAGTACCGGGAGTTCTTCAAAAGGATAGAGGATGTGGATATCGTTCCCGAGAACGCAAAGCCCTCCACCTACGGAACTCACACAAAATACGTGCCGAGAATAGAGGGAGAGAATTCCCACATTGAGTTTATTTTCGACGCTCCCACCGATGATATGATCTATATGTATTTCCCGTCCCAGTACGAGCGTGAAGTTAACCTCTGGCTCAACAAGGAGTTCGTGGATTACTACTACGAGACGGGCAGAATGTGTATTCAGCCACTTGGAAAGTTCAGCGCGGGCGATGAGCTTTCTTTTATCACAACCATTACCGAGAAGAAGAACGAAGTGCTTTTCAAGGAAAATTATTTCTACTACCTTGACGAGGAGATGTTCCGCGAAGCTGTCGATGAGCTGAAGCGTCAGCCCCTTGAGATCGAAAGCTTCAAGGAGGATCATCTGAAGGGTACGGTTACCGCCGAGGAGGACGGCATACTGTTCACCACGATTTCATGGGAGCCGGGCTGGACGATTCGGGTAGACGGCGTAAAGACCGAGCCTGTCAAAGTGGCAAACGACGCTCTGATAGGAATACCAATAAGCGAGGGAACTCATACCGTTGAAATGAAGTTCTTCCCCAAGGGACTTGCTTTGGGACTTATCGTTTCACCTCTGGGCATCCTTGCGGTAGTCCTGATAGGATTGTACGAACGCAAGAACCGTAAAGTAATGCTCAACAGACTTTATGAATAACGATCTGCAAAGCTTTAAAGAGAGGAACTGATATTATGGCAAAATTTTCTGATAGCGGAAACGAAGTGCTCTGGACTGATAAAAAACGCACTCTTTTCGGGCTTCCCCTTTCGTTCACAAGATATATTCTCACCGAGAAAAAATTTATCACCCGCAAGGGCTTTCTGTCCATTACCGAGGACGAGATCGAGCTTTACCGCGTGGTGGATAAAAGTCTGCGGCTGCCTTTCGGACAGAGACTGTTCGGCTGCGGAACCGTTATCATAAACTGCCGCGACACGGATACTCCCGTGAAAGAAGTAATGTCTGTAAAAAAGCCGCGGGAGTTTATGGATATCTTTGAAAAGCAGGTAGATATCCAGCGGGACAAATACCGCACACGCGGCAGAGATATGATTGCTCCCGACCGCATGGACTGCGGCTGCGACCACGACGAGGACTGAAATATGCTTGATTTTATCACCGAAAAAACCGATTGCTGGGATTATCTGAAAAACACCGATCTTCCCGTGTTCATTTACGGCATGGGTGACGGCGCTATGAAGATAATGCGCGTTTTTGAGCAGTACGGAATACCTCTTGCGGGCTTTTTCGCAAGCGACGAATTTGTCCGCGGGCATACCTTTCAGGGACATCTGGTGCATACCCTTTCCCAAATTGAAGCTCTTATCGACGACTTTGTGATAGTCCTGGCTTTTGCGGCAGGATATCAAAGTCTGTACGACAGGATAAACGAAATTGCAAAACGGCATATTCTTCTTGCTCCCGACGTTCCCGTTGCGGGTGAGGGCTTGTTCACCTATGCCTACTGTATGGAAAATACTGAAAAAATTCAGGCGGTCTATGATATGCTTGCGGACGAAAAATCCCGGCAGACCTATGCGGACGTGCTGAATTTTAAGATAAGCGGCAAGATAGATTACCTCAACAATTGCACGTCTCCAAAAGAGGAAATTTACGGCGAAATTATCCCTCTTGGCAAGGAAGATATTTTTGCGGACTTGGGCGCGTACAACGGGGATACCGCCGCCGAATTTATTGAAGCAAGCAAATCCTGCGGCGGGAATTTCCGTCACATTTACGCATTTGAGCCTAACCCGAAAAATTTCCGCAAGCTTACAAAAAATCTCCCCGACAGCGATAAAATTACTCTCTATAACGCTGCGGCGGGACGTGAAAACGGCACTGTAAAAATTTCCGCAAACGAGGGGAGAATGTCCCGTGAAAACGGTTCGGGAAAGACTGTGGAGATACCTGTGCTGTCGCTGAACGAAGCTGTTTCCGAAAATGTTACAGTACTTAAACTGGACGTTGAGGGGGCGGAGCGTGAAGCTATCCTCGGCGCAAGGCGGCATATTGAAAACGGTGCGAAAATACTTTGCTCCCTTTACCACCGAAACGAGGATATGTTCGACCTGCCGCTGCTGATAAAAAGCATTAACCCCGAGCTGAAATTTTTCATCAGACATCAGCTTTATATCCCTGCTTGGGAGACGAATTTGTATGCGGTGCACTGATTTGTCTTAACAAAATATTTACAAGAATCTTTTTCCGCAAAACGAAAAATTTTGCCGCCTTGGATTGTATTATTTTATATATGAAAATATTTTCGGGAGGTAATTTTATGAAAAATGTTACAAAGATACTTTTGGCATTTGCAGCGGCAATTTCCCTTTTTGCTGCTTGCGGAAAAGCGGAGGAAGAGACTATTGATGTAAGCGATGTTAAGAACATGATATTCGGCTCTGAAATTCCCCATATGCTTTATTGCAACGAGAAAAAAGTCATTATTGACGGTTCTTTCGGAGTGGTCGTGTACGACCTTGAAAACCGTAAGCTTACTGACAGGATAAGCTTTGACGAGATACATGAACTGGATATGACCGGCTATTTTAATTTTGCTTCCGCGGACGGTAAAACTATATATTTTACTGATATGCAGCAAAGCGAGGGATTAGTAAACGCTGTAGTCGCTTATGATGTTGAGATCAAAACCGTATCTCCAGTTAAAGAAATGTCCGACGATGAATTTCGCGAAGAGAGCTGGAATTGGGATGGAGGACGTTTTCAGACTGGACCCTGCGACCCTTACAATTCTTTTAGTAAGGATTATGAAAAGTATCATGAATACTTTAGAAAATATTTTGACCAAAACTGTATTATCGGTGCTAACACCGTGACGCTTGAAAACGAGTTTGTGTTCCTAAGTATGCAGGACGGTAAGTATTACGAGCTTGAAATAATCGTATGTGACAACGACGGCGGCGAGAAAGTTTACAGGGTCTTTGATAATATTTGATTAGGAGATGTGCAGAATGGGTGAATTAAGCAAGCTGCCAAACATAGGCGAAAAGGTGGAGGAACAGTTAAATGCAGTTGATATTTTTACATACGAAGACTTGAAAAAGCTGGGTGCGGAAAATGCTTGGCTGAAAATCCAGAGCATTGATCCGTCCGCGTGCATACACCGTCTGCTTGCGCTGGAGGGAGCTTTGCAGGGCATTCCCAAAAAGCTGCTCCCCGAGGAGAGAAAGGCGGAGCTAAAAAGTTTTTACGAAGAGCATAAAATGTACATATAAACGAGGTGCAAAAATGTATCTTTATCATTATTACGACAAGTCTGGGACGCCGTTCAGAAATTTGTCGGAGTTGCCTGTCGTGGAAGCGAAAGCTGTCCTTGAAAAAATAAAGACCGAAAAGCCCAATTCCCAAAGCGCGGAAAGGCATGACAAATATGTGGAGTACAGACGGAACTGCGAGGAAATTCTCCGTACCGAATTTCTGAAAAAGGGCGGGAAAATTTTAAGAACGCCGCCCCACTATATGGTTGTGGAGCATAGTCCTTGGCTAAGCACATGGTACGAAAACTGCGGATTTGTGAAGATACCAATTGAGGAATTTGACAAGGCGACGCTTTCCTTTACATACGGCGACTCAATGCCCACGTTCAGCAAGGCGGTGAATGACGGAAAGGAGTACCGTCAAAAGCTTTACACATATGACGAGATACTGAAAATTATTGAAAAATACGGCTTGCCTCAGGACTGGAACGACGACGGGAAACACGGTCCCGAAAGGTATATCGAAGTCCACGTCTGGAGCGATGAGACGGTTGGAAAATACATATAAGTGAGGAGTACTTATGGAAGGGCATAGAGTAATTTTAAATGATTTTCTTGTTCATATAAAAGGAGAGAACATTACAAGTATACTTGACGCGGGGAGCGGAAGGACAAGTCTGTCTATAATTGCAAATTCATTTCCCGGTACTCCTATTGACGCTGTTGTATATCCGGGTGATATAAGAAAGATAAATCCTATCAAAGAGATCGCCGAACACAACGAAAATATAAGTGTAATTGAAAAAGATATATGCGGGGATACTGTTGCCAAGGCATATGATATGATTGTAGCGCATTTACTTCTTGGCGAAGCCGCGAAGTTTGGAAATTCATTTGAAGATTTACTCGAAAAAGTAATCACAATGAAATATAAGTATTTAATTATAATAGATTACCTTGAAGACCCCGCTGTAAATGAAAATGACATTATGAAAATGTGTGAAAAATATAATCTGACTGTTGTCTGCAAATCGTTTTTTACCAATCAAGAACCTCAAGTTTGGGAAGATTTCACAGGAGTACATAATTTCGGATATTTGATAAAAAGATTATAAATAATGCATATGAATACTGTATCCTGCCGCGCAAAACGCAAAAAACCCGCCGTAATTTGCATTAAGACAATAGGATCTTCCCTGCGGCGAGACTGTGGGGAAATACAGATAAATAATCGGGAGGATAATTTATGGTACTGCTTGTAATCGACGCGCAAAAGGAAATAACAAACGACCGCCTGTACAGATTTCAAGAATTTGTTTCAACTGTAAAAATGCTGATAAAAACGGCTCGGGAATGTGGCGTTGAGGTTATTTTCGTCCGCCATGACGACGGCGCGGGAACGCCCATGGCAAAGGGTCTTGATGGCTTTGAAATTTACGATGGATTTGCTCCCGAGCAGAACGAAAAAATATTCAACAAGCAGGTGAACAGTCCTTTCAAGGACACGGGTTTTGCGGAATATCTATCGGAAAAAGGCGAGACGGAACTGATAATCACGGGACTGCAAACAGATTACTGCATTGACGCGGCGGTTAAGTGCGGCTTTGAACGGGGCTATAAAATAATTGTCCCGCAGCTTGCCAATACTACCTTTGACAACAGATTTATGACAGCCGAAAAAAGCTATGAATACTATAACAATTTTATTTGGAACGGCAGATACGCGGAATGTATTTCCGCTGACGATACAATTTTAAGAATGAAAGGACTCCAAAAATGAAACGCATCGAACTCAAAAAATTGCATGAAAATCCCGAAAGCTTTTCCAATACGATAACTGTCTGCGGCTGGATAAAATCCCTGCGAACCGGCAAGGGGATAGCCTTTATTTCGATTTCCGACGGAAGCTGCTTCACTCCCGTTCAGGTCGTTGCCGAGGCTGCTAATCTTGCTAATTTTGAGGAAATATCAAAGCTCAACACAGGCGCGGCAATAAGCGTTTACGGCAGGGTGGTCATCACTCCGAACGCTAAGCAGAAATTTGAAATAAATGCCGAAACTATCGGGACTGAGGGAATTTCCTCCCCCGATTATCCTTTGCAGAAAAAGGCTCACGGACTTGAATATCTCCGCACGATCTCGCACCTGCGTATGCGTACAAACACCTTTCAGGCGGTGTTTAAAATTCGTTCCGTTGCAGCGCAGGCTCTCCACAGATTTTTTTCGGAAAACGGTTTCGTTTACGCCCACACGCCCATCATTACTGCCAACGACTGCGAGGGCGCAGGGGAGATGTTCCGCGTCACCACGATAGATTTGGACGACATTCCCGAAAACGACGAGGGCTTCACCGATTACACCGAAGACTTTTTCGGACAGCCGGCTTCCCTTACGGTTTCGGGTCAGCTTGAAGGCGAATGCATGGCAATGGCGTTCGGAAAAATTTACACGTTCGGTCCCACGTTCCGCGCGGAAAAATCCTATACTCCGAGGCACGCCGCCGAATTCTGGATGATAGAACCTGAAATAGCTTTTGCGGACTTAGAGGACGACATGGAGCTTGCGGAAAATATGCTGAAATATGTTCTGAATGCGCTGCTGACGGAGTGTCCCGCGGAGCTGGATTTCTGCAATAATTTTTACGACAAAGGTCTGCTTGAAAGGATAAAGTCGGTGGCAAAATCGGACTTCGCAAGATGTCCCTATACCAAGGCTGTTGAAATTCTCGAAAAGCATAAGGACGAGTTTGAATACCCCGTGTTCTGGGGCTGCGATCTCCAGACGGAGCATGAGCGTTATCTAACCGAAAAGGTATTTGGAAAGCCTGTTTTTGTCACCGACTATCCAAAGGAGATTAAAGCGTTCTATATGCGCCTAAACGACGACGGAAAAACCGTTGCGGCGGTAGACTTGCTCGTCCCCGGGGTCGGGGAGCTTATCGGCGGAAGTCAGCGCGAGGAGCGGCTTGATGTACTGACCCAAAGAATGTCGGAGCTTGGCTTGTCCGTGGAGGATTACGGCTGGTACCTTGATCTGCGCCGTTACGGCGGAGCAAAGCACGCGGGCTTCGGACTTGGCTTTGAGCGTCTTATAATGTACGTTACGGGAGTTTCAAATATCCGCGACGTTATACCTTTCCCGCGCACGGCAGGAAGTATATACTAAAAAACATTACGAAAGGACTTGTTATTATGAACAATACCAATGAAAGAGAGTACATTAAGATCAGAGACTTGCTTATCTATCTGAACATTGCGGTGATCGTAAGCTGGGTGTTCAAGAAGATAAGTAAGAAAGAAAACATTGATGTTTTTTCCCACGCCGTAAGCATCACCATGGGCTGGCTTTTGGGAAAGCTGATAACCGGCTATATCGAGAGTACAATCGGGGAGTCCCCGCGGGCTTAATCACCCCAAATGTTGAATGCAAGAAAATTTACTTCGCAAAGCCCCCCAAGGGGGCGGGATAATTTATAAAATAGGAGAGTGTCATTATGCCAAAAGTAATTTTAATTTGCGGAAAAATATGCGTCGGCAAAAGCACATACGCGGAAAAGCTCCGCACGGAAAACAAAGCCGTCCTGCTCTCGGTTGACGAGATAATGCTTGCGGTTTTCGGGCAGTACGCGGGCGAAAAGCACGACGAGTACGTGCGGAACGTTCAGCGGTATATTTTTGACAAGTCCCTTGAAATAATCGGGGCGGGTGTGGACGTTATCCTCGACTGCGGCTTCTGGACAAGGGCGCACCGGGATTATTCCAAAGAGTTTTACGGCCAGCAGGGCATACCCTGCGAACTGCACCTTATAGACATAGATGACGAGGAATGGCGGCGGCGTATCGAAAAGCGGAATAAAGCGATTTCCGCGGGAGATAAAAACGCTTACTTTATTGACGAAAATCTCTTGAAAAAGGTCGAGGGCGGCTACGAACCGCCCGACCCTGACGAGGTTGACATTTGGGTAAAATAAGGAGGAGCGCACCGTAATGCGAACCGAAATCCCTAAAAACAATTCGGGCGTTGATTACGAAAAAATTCTCGGTGAATTTGTCGATACGCTGAAAGAAAAACAGGGCGGAAATCTGCTGTCCGTTTATCTTGCGGGAAGCTATGCAAGGGGAGACGGCGTGGCAAATTCCGATCTGGATATATTCTGTATTTTCGACGAAATAAACTCGGGCGTTCTTTCGGACGTCGGCTTTTGCGCAAGAAATAATTCTGTGTCATACGAAAGCGTCGAGATAAATTCTCAATGTATGTCAATTGCCGAATTTAAAAGCGACGAATTCAACGCATGGTCGGAACGTTCCGTCCGCGCTCTTGACAGCGTTTTGGTTTACGGCGAGGACTTGTGCGGCGTACCCGACAAAGTTGAAATTGAGACGGCATACAAAAAATATGCCGCGGAAATTGTAATGAGTATCCGTCACTATATCGCCGTTGACGAGCCGAAAGAAAAGCTCACTCACGGAAAAATAAAGACGTACATTTTAAAGCCGCTTATGTTTGCGCTGAGGCTTGAAATTTACTGCAAAAAGGATATTTTTCCGCTCTCGGGAAAGGAACTGCTTGAAGCCTGCGGCAGCGACAAAAAATTTCTTGCCGAATATTTTTACAGCAAAGAAAAATTTGATAAGGACATTTCGGAAAACCACAAAGATGTTTTTGAAAAAATACATTCGGCGGTATGCTCAATGCTTTAATACTGCCACAGGATAAGGTGATTTTTATGATGACAATTCTTTACACAGTCGGCGACAAGCTGTACATTAATCTGACCAATAAGTGTCCATGCAGCTGTACGTTCTGTATTCGACAGAACGGAGACGGCGCGTACGGTTCCGACAGCCTTTGGCTTGACCGCGAACCTACGGTGGACGAGGTCATTGACGAGCTTGAAAAGTACGATCTTTCTCAATTTAAAGAAATTGTCTTCTGCGGCTACGGCGAGCCTATGGAGCGCGCCGAGGACGTGGGATATATCGGACGCTACATCAAAGACAATTTTAAAATTCCTGTCCGCTTGAACACCAACGGTCTGGGGGATAAGATATGGGGCGAGCCTACCGCAAAAGTACTTGAGGGTGCGGTGGATATTGTTTCGGTGTCCCTTAACCAATGCTCTAAGGAAAAATACAACGCGGTTACCCGTCCCAAATGGGAGGACGCTTTCGAGGCGATGATATCCTTTGCGGCTGACTGCAAGAAATACGTCCCCAAGGTTTTGTTTACGGTGGTGGACGTTATCCCCATGGAGGACATAAGCCGCTGCAAGGCGCTTGCTATGTCGCTGGGGATAGAGTTGAGAGTTAGAAAGTATGATAATTGAACTTATCAGTGAAGAATGTATTGAGTGATAAAACTGATTAAATGCATAAAAATTTATTATAAAGGAGAACTTAAAAATGTCAAATGAAGTTTACGCAAGAAAAGCAGACCACAAGGGCATAGAGGCGGTAGAGCTTGCGGCGGGAGGATACCGCGCGATAGTCGCTCCATCGTTGGGTAGTTCTGTTCTTCGTTTAAGGGACGAAGTCCGCGGTATGGAAATTTTTCGCTACCGCGATGACGTAAGCATTGCGGAGATAATGAACGCTCCCGAAATATGGGGACTTCCCACTCTCTATTTGCCAAACCGTCTGGACAACGGAATGCTCAAAACCTCCGACGGTGAATATCATTTCCCTGTAAACGAGGGCAAATTCAAGAACCATCTCCACGGCTTTGTACATAAGCGCACCCACAGCATAAAGGATCTCGCCGCCGAAGACGGCAAAGCTTATGTCACAACGATATACGAATATGACGAAAAGGACTATTTCTATAACTGCTTCCCGCTGAAATTCGCCTACGAGCTTACCGTAGAGCTGTCCGAGGAGGGCTTGAAACACACGGTCTCCATTACCAACAAGTCCGAAAAAATGCTGCCTATCTCAATTGCTACACACACCACTATCAACTCGCCGTTTGTGGACGGCGGCAAGGAGGAGAATATCCGTCTGCAAGTTCCTGCGGTAAAAAGGATAAGCTTCAACAAGCGCCGCTGGCTTCCCGACGGAGAACAGCACGACCTTGATCACCGCGACATGAAGTACGCGGAGGGTACTAAATGCCCTGTGCTCCGCGACATCTGCAACGATATGTTCACAGGCGGAACAGTCAAGCTTGACGGCGAGGATTTCCGCGGCTGTGTCATGACCGATACCGAGAGCGGCAAGAAAATCTGTTACGAGGTCGAGGATAAGTACAAATTCTGGATAGTATGGAACGACAAGGGTTTCAAGAATTATTTCTGTCCCGAGCCTATGACGGCGCAGGTAAACGCACCCAATCTTGATATGCCGAGGGAGGAAAGCGGTTACTCCGAGATCGCTCCGGGCGAGGTCTACAGCGTTTCCCAAAGATTCTTTACAAAGAACTGATGACCCGAAAGGAAGATATTTATGAAGCTTATGTTTGCCTCCGATGTACACGGAGACGCGGACTGCTGTGAAAAAATGCTGAAACGCTTCGACGAGGAAAAAGCCGAGAAGCTTTTCCTGCTTGGGGATATTCTTTATCACGGTCCGAGAAACGACCTGCCCGATGGCTACGCCCCCAAAAAGGTCATCGCAATGCTCAACGAGCGGTGTGAAAGCTTGCTCTGCGTCCGCGGCAACTGTGATACCGAAGTCGATCAGATGGTTCTGACGTTTCCTATCATGGCGAACTATGCAATGCTCTGGCTGGATGGCAGAACTGTCTTTCTCACCCACGGACACAGGTTCAATACGGAAACTCCTCCGGCTCTGAACCGCGGAGATATTCTTCTCCACGGACACACCCACATTCCCGTATTCGACGACAGCAGAGACTACATCTATATGAACCCCGGCTCGGTATCCCTGCCAAAGGAGGGCAATCCCAGAACCTATATGGTGTATGAGAACGAAGTTTTCACGATACGTACCCTTGACGGCACAGACGTGAATTGTTACAGACTATAGACAATTTGTTACTGGATTGTCACTATTTGTCACCGTATTGTTCTCGATATTTTCTTGACATTACTTGAAATTAGTGTTAGAATAAGTTTACAACAAAAAATAATTCTGAAAGAAACGGAGGAATTCACTATGAAAAAAACCTTTAAATCACTGTTAAGCATTTTCTTGGCAGTATTCATGGTCGTTTCGCTGGCAGCTATCCCGTCAAGCGCGGCGGCAAAACTCAGCAAAACGTCCATTACCGTCACAAAGGGTTATCAGTCTACCCTTACGGTATCAGGCGCTTCCAGCGTAACATGGTCTACAGGGGACAAATCCATCGCTACCGTCTCAAAGGGCAAGGTAGTAGGTAAGGCTCCCGGCACTACATATGTGTATGCCAAGACAGGCAGCACTACTCTCAAGTGCAAGGTAACCGTTGTTGCAGCTAAGATCACTGCCAATACCTCTGACGTAGAGCTTGACTCGGCAGGCGATTCCCAGATCGTTACACTGACAGTCAAAGGCTCCCACAGCGGACTTACTGTCGGCACAACAAACAAAAGCGTTGCCACAGCTTCATGGGTAAAGCCCGTTGAATGGGACGGCAACAAGATCAAGGTAAGGATCACCGCAAAGGGCGAGGGTACCGCAAGGATCAAGGTTTACCTTAAAAAGTACCCCTCTACCTGCTACAAATACATCGACGTTGCCGTAGGCGACAGCCTGTACGAAGATGACAATCTCGATAACAGTTCCGACAGCAATATGAACATTGTTGCGCTTTCCCAGAACGTAACTGTCGGCGCAAACAATACCGCTACTCTTCAGGTGTACAGCTCTGATCTTAAGAACATGAACTATTCTGTAAATAATTCCAGAATAGCCACCGTAACTGCGGGCACTACTTCGGGTAATTACAGGAATTATACTGTAAAGGGTATTGCGGCAGGTACTACAACGGTAAGATTCTATGACAAGAACAACACCAAAAAGTATGTTGATGTGACTATTACCGTAAATAACGATCTTAAATATTATGAGATGTACACAACAAGACCCACTTCTTTACTGACTTCAACAGATAAGATCCTTAACTTCACAGCAAGCAACTACACGACTTACTATATGCTCGTTCCCGCAAACTACGATCCCGCTTATGCAAACACTGCTGCTGCTCAGAAGCTCAACAAATACGCATATTACGAG